>DATBHQ010000147.1:0-1880 GCA_036557385.1 Solirubrobacterales bacterium
AGGAAGTGCATCTCGATCTTGATCTGCCCGTCGCCGCGGCAGACCTCGCAGCGCCCGCCCTTGACGTTGAAGCTGAAGCGGCCCGGCTTGTAGCCGCGGGCCCGCGCCTCGCGCGTCTGCGCGTAGAGCTGGCGGATGTGGTCGAAGACGTTGGTGTAGGTCGCCGGGTTGGACCGCGGGGTACGGCCGATCGGCGACTGGTCGATGTTGATGATCTTGTCGACCTTCTCGATCCCGTCGATCCGGTCGTGCGCGCCGGGCCGCAGCTTCGCCTGGTGCAGCCGGTTCGCCACCGCCGGGTAGAGCGTCTCGTTGATCAGCGTCGACTTGCCGGAGCCGGAGACGCCGGTGACGCAGCAGAAGACCCCGAGCGGAATCGGCACGTCGATCCTCTTCAGGTTGTGCTGGCGGGCGCCCCTGACGACGAGCTCGCCGCGCGGCTTTCGCCGCTGCTCCGGAACCTCGATCTGGCGCTGGCCCGCCAGGTACTGACCGGTCAGGGACACCGGATCCGCCTGGACCTCGTCCGGAGTGCCCTCCGCGATCACGTGGCCGCCGTGCTCTCCCGCCCCCGGCCCGAGGTCGACCAGGTGGTTGGCGGAGCGCATCGTCCCCTCGTCGTGCTCCACGACGATCACCGTGTTGCCGAGATCGCGCAGTCGCTCGAGCGTCTGGATCAGCTTCGCGTTGTCGCGTTGGTGCAGCCCGATCGAGGGCTCGTCGAGGATGTAGAGGACGCCGACCAGGCTCGAGCCGATCTGCGTCGCCAGCCGGATTCGCTGCGCCTCGCCGCCGGACAGCGTCCGGGCGGAGCGCGCCAGATTCAGGTAGCCGACGCCGACGTTGTCGAGGAAGGCGAGCCGCTCCGTGATCTCGCGGACCAGGAGCCGGGCGATCGCCCGCTCCGTGTCGGTCATCTCGAGCTCCTCGATCCAGGCCAGGGCGGCCCGGGCCGAGAGCTCCGTGTACTCGTGGATCGAGATCCCGCCCACCTTCACGGCCAGGCTCTCCGGCCGCAGCCGCGCGCCCTTGCAGACCGGGCAGGGCTGCTCGGCCATGTAGCCCTCGACCCGCTCCCGTACCGAGTCGGAGTCGGTCTCGTCGTAGCGGCGCTCGAGGTTGTTGACGATCCCCTCGAAGCGCACGCTGTAGGAGCGGCGCCGCCCGAAGCGGTTCGTGTAGTTCACCTTGTGGCGCTCGCCTCCGGTGCCGTAGAGGAAGATCTCGCGGTCCTCGTCGGAGAGGTCCTGCCAGGGCGTATCGATGTCGATGTCGTAGTCCCCGGCGACCGACTCGATCAGCCGCTTCCAGTAGCGCGAATGGCCGGTGCGCCACGGCTGCAGGACCCCCTCGGCTAGGGACAGGGTCGGGTCCGGGACGACCAGCTCAGGGTCGACGACCCGCTGGAAGCCCAGGCCGTGGCAGCGCTCGCAGGCGCCGTGCGGCGAGTTGAAGGAGAAGATCCGGGGCTCGAGCTCCGGGATGGAGGTTCCGCAGTTGAGGCAGGCGAAGCGCTCGCTGAAGGTGAGCCGGTCCGCAACGCCCTCGGGAAGCTTGCCCGCTCCCTTCGCCCCCTTGACGCCGCCGACGTTCTCCCCCGCATCTCGCTCCTGCGCCTCGCCCGTGCTCCCCTCGGCGAGCACGTCCACCTCGACCACCCCGCCCGCCAGAGCGGCCGCGGCCTCGACGGACTCGGAGAGGCGGCGGCGCAGGTCGCCCTTCATCACCAAGCGGTCGACCACCACCGAGATGTCGTGGTTGTACTTCTTGTCGAGCTTGATCTCCTCGTCGAGCCGGCGAAGCTCGTTGTCGACGCGGACGCGCGTGTAGCCCTCGAGGCGGAACTGCTCGAACAGCTTCTCGAACTCCCCCTTCCGGCC
>DATBHQ010000148.1:0-8562 GCA_036557385.1 Solirubrobacterales bacterium
GCCCGCTCCCTCGCGCTCAGCCGTGGCATGCCCGGATGATGGCAAGCCGCGGGCCTCGAAAATCGGGGCGACTGGATTTGAACCAGCGACCTTTCGGCCCCCAGCCGAATGCGCTACCAGACTGCGCCACGCCCCGGTGACCGGTCAATCCTAGACCCAAGCGGGCGACCGGGATCGAACCGGCGACGGGAGCTTGGAAGGCTCCTGTGTTACCAACTACACCACGCCCGCGCTGCGGCCGATTATAGGTTCGGTCCGGCCGCCCAAATAGGGCCCGCGACCGGGCGATTTGCGAAACTCACCGGCCGCGGGACGGTTTTACGGGCGACGTCGCCCCGCACATCTCGACTGCTCACGCATGCAGCTGATCTCCCGGCCAAGAATCGCGTACGCCCGCACCCTGATCGCCTCCGGGGTGGCACTGCTCGCGCTCGGTGCGGGGGTGCTCGCGGCCGGCGAGGCTCGGGCGGCACGGACCGGCGCCAACGTCGTCTTCATCCTCACCGACGACATGTCCTCCAGCGAGCTCGCGGGGATGCCCAACGTCGAGTCGCTGATCGCCGGGGAGGGCACCACCTTCAACGAGGCATACGTCTCGTTCCCGCTGTGCTGCCCATCCCGCGCGACGATGCTGAGCGGCCAGTACATGCACAACCACGGCGTGCATGGCAACCTTCCGCCGAGCGGCAGCTGGTTCAAGTTCCGCTCGCATGAGTCGAACGACCTGCCGGTCTGGCTGCAGAAGGCCGGCTACTACAACGTCCACATCGGAAAGTACATGAACGGCTACTCGGTGGTGGACGGCACGCTGCCCGTCCCGGAGGGCTGGAACGAGTGGTACGGGAAGACGTCGGAGGACGCTCTCTACTTCGACTACAACCTGATCGAGAAGTCCACCCTGAACGGGATCCCGCGGATCACCTTCTACGGCGATCAGCCGACCGACTACCAGACCGACGTGTTCGGTGACCGCGCCGTCGACTTCGTCCGGGACAGCGCCGTCTCGCACGAGCCGTTCTGGCTGAACCTCTGGTTCAACTCCCCGCACGGGCCGTTCGACCCCGCGCCGCGGGACCTCTACCGGCTCGCCGGGACGCCGCAGCCGAAGCTGCCGGGATTCAACGAGAAGGACATCCGGGACAAGCCGAACTGGCTCCGCAAGCAGGTCCGCAAGCCGCTGCGCAAGAAGCAGATCAACCTGATCGACAAGGAGCGGCGGCGCCAGCAGGAGCAGCTGCTCTCGGTGGATCAGTCGGTGGGCGAGCTGATCGCCGAGCTGAAGGAAAAGGGCATCCTGGACGACACTTACGTCATCTTCGCCTCGGACAACGGCTTCTTCCGGGGCGAGCACCGGATCGCCAGCGGGAAGTACCTGCCCTACGACCCGTCCGCCCGGGTGCCGCTGGTCATCCGCGGGCCGGGGATCCCCCACGGCGGCGTGAGCGACGAACTGGTCTGGAACGGCGACATCGCGCAGACGATCGAGCAGATCGCGTCGGGCTCGGAGAACCCCGCCGTGGACGGGCGCTCGCTCCTCCCCTACGCCGAGAACCCCGCGCTGCGCTCCACGCGGCCGGTCCTGCTCGAAGGTGACACCGGGCCGGGCGGCACGGGCGCCGAGGAGGCACGCGCCAGCGCCGCCGCGATGGCGCGGGCGGCGCGGGTGCACGTCGCGGGACGGCGCGGGGTGAGGAACCTCGAGCAGGAGGCGGACGCGATCAAGTCGGCTCACAACACCAACACGGCACCCGCCTACCGCTCGATTCGGACCGACCGCTACGAGTACACCGTCTACGCGAACGGCCAGACCGAGCTCTACGACATGAAGCGTGACCCGGCGCAGCTGCATTCGCTGGTCAGGAACCCGCGCTACAAGCTGGTCCGGCAGTGGCTCCTCAGCCAGCTCACGCCGCTCACCACCTGCGCCGGCGCCGCCTGCCGCGCCGACATCGGCCCCGATCCGCTGCCGCTGCCGAAGAGCGCGGTGCGCAAGAAGCGGAAGAAGAAGCCCGGGACGGGGACGAAGCAGCCACCGGCTGGGACGAAGCAGCCGGGGGTGAAGTGAGCAGGGCTAGGATTCGACCGGCTGGGGCACTGGCCAAATTGGATAAGGCACCGGCCTCCAAAGTCGGCGATTCCAGGTTCGAGTCCTGGGTGCCCCGCTTGCGAGCCCGCCGCCGGCGGGCTTTCTAGTCGCCGCGCCTCTCCGCGACCGCCGTCCTGGTCGCGTCCAGCAGCTCCGTCATCGGCGTGCCCTTCTCGACGTAGCGGTCCGCGCCCCGCTCCAGTGTGGGCGAGGCCATCCGGTCGGCGGTGAACCCCGAGAGGACGATGATCGCGACGTCCGGGTCCCTCTTGCGAATCGCGAGGATCGCCTCCAGGCCGTTCATGTCGGGCATGGAGAGGTCGAGCAGCACGGCTGCCGGGTTGGTGGCGGCGATCCCCTCCAGAGCGCTGCGTCCGTCCCCGGCCTCCCCCACCACCTCGAAGGTCGGGTCGTCCTCCATGCCGAACTTGATCAGCTCCCGCAGCTCGGGAACATCGTCGACCAGGTACACGGAGATTGGTCCCCGCTCGGTCACGGTCACCCCGCCGGCTCCATGCTCAGTACGGGGCATCGCCCCCCGCCGTTGCAATCGGGCAGATTGAGATTTCCGCGGCCATCCTGACCTCCCTAAGAAAAAGCGGCCGAGACTTATGCCCCGGTCGCGCGCGCCGCATTCTTCCAGAACCCTCGCCGGGCCACATCGGCAATTCTCACCCTGTCCGACCCTAGAATCGGACCGCCTCCGCGGGCGTGCCGGAACTGGTAGACGGTCCAGGTTTAGGTCCTGGTGCTCGAAAGAGCGTGGGGGTTCGAGTCCCTCCGCCCGCATTCCGGCTGGTCGCCCGTGTGTAGCGCGTATTAAGCCGAGTACATAGACTTCCTCGCCATGGAAGCGGGAGCGATCCGTCCCGGATACGAGCTCTGGCGTCCGAACAGGGATAAAGCCGAGGCGAAGAGCGCCCGGGCCCTGGTGGTGTTCCTGATGCTGGTCACGGCGGCCCTCGTCTTCGTGATCATCATCGGCGGCTGGACCCGCCTCGAGGGCGTCAAGCCCCTGACGATCATCTACGCCGCTCTCTACGTCCTCTTCGCGTTCCTGGTCGTGCGCTGGAACCGCGGCGTCCTCCCGGTTGCGGCGGCCCTTTCCATCATCCTCGCGATCTTTGCCGGCATCGCCGCCCCCGCCTGGTTCGACCGGGCGAAGGACGGCCTCAGCGACCCGGCGCTGCCACCCGACCTGCTCGGCATCCTCTGCCTAGTGCTGGTCCCGATCCAGGTGATCCTGATAGCCGTCGCGATGGTGGCCTTCAACCAGGACTGGCACGTCGAGGAGGAGCGCCCGATAGGCGACGAGATCCCTCCCCGTGACGACCCGGACGAGGATGAGCCGGGTCCCGCCGACCGGAGCACCAGCGAGAGGCGCACCCGGACGTCGCGCACCACGGCGACGCGCCGGCCTAGAAAAGCCTGAGCGGCGGCTCGGTCAGCGCCGGGCCGTCCTGGCGAACGTCATTGACCGCATCGGACACCTCCGTGACGGCCAGATCGTCCGTGGGGAGCAGCAGAGCCAGGAGCTCGTCGGGAGCCGCGTCGGGCTCGAGCCAGCCCGCCTCGGCCTCCCGCCCGAGGATCACGGGCATCCGGTCGTGGATCGGGGCGATCACCTCACCGGGCTCGCAGGTGACGATCGCGCAGGAATGGAGCTCTGAGTTGTCACGGTGGGGAGCCGCGGCCCACAGCCCCGCGAAGGCGAACGGCTCCCGCGAGGGCCGCGTGATCCAGACCGGCTTCTTGCCGGTCTCCTCCGCCCGCCACTCGTAGAAGCCGTCGGCGAGGACCAGGCAGCGGTGGGTCTCGAAGGCGTCGCGAAACGCCGGCGCCTCGGCCACCGTCTCGGCCCGGGCGTTGATCAGCAGCCGGTCGAAGGCGTCCGGGTCCGCGAAGTGCGGGACGAGGCCCCAGCGCAGGATCCCCGGCTCCCGCTCAGCCTGCCCATTGAGCCGAACGGCGAGCACCGGGTCGGTGGGCGCGACGTTGTAGCGCGGCTCCTGCTCGATCTGGGCGGACTCCAGCAGCCCGAAGCGGAAGCGAAGCAAACGTGGGTCGGGATCGGTGAGCGTGTAGCGCCCGCACATGGCGCGAGCGTAGAGGAGGTGCCGGAGGTGGGATTCGAACCCACACGCCCCGAGGGGCACGGCATTTTGAGTGCCGCGAGTCTGCCGTTCCTCCACTCCGGCGTGATCCGAACGATAGAGCCGGGAGCGGGATGAACCGCACCGGGCGCTGCGCCACACCGCGATAATCGCCGCCGGTGGACGACGCGGGACGCATGGAGGTGATTCGAGAGCTCTGCGCCTTCGAGGGGCGCGGGCCCGGCACCGACGCCGAGCGGCGCGCCGCGAACGCGCTCGCGGGACGACTGGCCGGCGCCGGCCGGCGGGCGGAGATCGAGCCCTTCTTCGCCCATCCCCAGTACGCGCTGATCCATCTGGTCCACGCCGTCCTCGGCATCGCGGGAAGCCTGCTGGCGACCGTGCAGCCGGCCGTCGGCTTCGCCGTGGTCCTGTTCGCGGCCGTCTCTAGCTACCTCGATCTCAACACCCGGCTCTACCTGGTCCGCTCGCTGTTCTTCCGCCGGGTCTCGCAGAACGTCGTCTCCCCCGGCGCCCGCCCGGACGCCCCCGCCCGGCTCATCCTGATGGCCCACTACGACGCGGCCCGCACGGGGTTCATCTTCGCCAAGGCCGCAAAGCGGATTCGCCGGCTTCCCGAGCGCGCCCGGCTCGGGCTCGGCCCCTTCCGGCTCTTCTTCTGGGTCGGCCTCGCCCCGCTCCTCCCCATCCTCGGCGCCCGCATGGCCGGCTTCGACGCGACCTGGCTCAACGCGGTCCAGGCGATTCCCACGATCGTCCTGATCGTCGCCGCCTTTCTGCTGATCGACATCGCGCTCTCGGAGATCGTCCCCGGCGCCTACGACAACGCCTCGGGCGTGGCCGCGGTGCTCTCCGCCGCCGAGGAGCTGACCACGGACCCTCCGGAGAACCTCGACGTCTGGGTCGTCCTGACCGGCTCGGAGGAGTCCTTCTGCGAGGGCAGCCGCGCCTTCGTCCGCTCCCGCCGCAAGGAGCTCGACCGGGCCACCACCTACTTCCTCAACGTCGACTCGGTCTCCCACGGCGGAATCGCCTACGAGATCAGCCAGGGCGCCGTGATCAGCGTCCCGCATGACCGCCTGCTGGTGGAGCTCTGCGAGGTGCTGGCGGATCCGGGCGCGGGCGGCGAGGCCGCGATGCCGATCCGTCACCCGCTGCTCGACGACGCCCTTCCTCCCCGCATCCGCCGCCTTCGCTCGATCACCCTGCGCACTACCGACGAGGACGGCAACCTCGCCCCCTGGTACCACACGAACGACGACGTCCCCGAGCGCGTGGATCCAGCCGCCCTCGATCGCGCCACCGGGTTCGTGATCGCGCTCTGCCGCCTGATCGACCGGGAGGCGGGCCGCGGCGCCGCGAGTGCGACGACGCGGCCGCCGGCCGCGCCCGCCGAGCGCGTGTAAGGATCAGGGCGTGGAGGAAAGCGCCGCCCAGAGCGCCACGCCCGAGATCCTCTGGGCACCCTCGGCGGAGATGGTCGAGCGCTCCCCCCTGACCCGCTACCTGCGCTGGCTCGCCGAGGAGCGCGAGCTCCACTTCGACGACTACCACGCCCTCTGGCGCTGGTCGACCACCGAGATCGAGGAGTTCTGGCGGACGATCTGGGACCACTTCGAGGTGATGGCGGCCGGCTCGCCCGATGAGGTGCTCAAGGAACGGATCATGCCCGGCGCGGAGTGGTTCCCCGGCGCCCGGCTCAACTACGCCGAGCACATCTTCCGCGGCAAGGGCGACGACGAGGTGGCGCTCGTCTACGCCTCGGAGCTGCGCGAGCTGTCGGAGCTGCGCTGGGGCGAGCTCCGAGAGCAGGTGGCGGCGGTGTGCGAGGGGCTCCGCGCCCTCGGGGTCAGGAGCGGCGACCGCGTCGCCGCGTACCTGCCGAACGGGCCCGAGGCCGTGATCGCCTTCCTCGCGGCCGCCAGCCTCGGCGCCACCTGGTCGAGCTGCTCACCCGACTTCGGCCCCGGCAGCGTCGTCGACCGCTTCGCGCAGATCGAGCCCAAGGTGCTGATCTGCGTCGACGGCTATCGCTACGGCGGCAGGGACTTCGACCGCATGGAGACGATCGCCGAGATCGCCGGCCAGATCCGGAGCCTCGAGCGGATCGTCGTCGTCCCCTACCTGAGCGACTCCCCAGAGCTCTCCGTGCTGGAGGAGCGCCAGAAGGCGACGCCGATGACCTGGGGCCAGCTCACGGACCTCGGCCAGGGAGTCGAGCTCTCCTTCGAGCGCGTCCCCTTCGACCACCCGCTCTGGGTCCTCTACTCCTCGGGCACCACCGGCCTCCCCAAGGCGATCGTGCACGGACACGGTGGCATCCTGCTCGAGCAGCTGAAGAAGGGTTACCTGCACCTGGACGCGAAGACCGGCGACCGCGTCTTCTGGTTCACGACGACCGGCTGGATGATGTGGAACTTCCTCGTCGGCGTCCTGCTCACGCCGGCCTCGATCGTCCTCTACGACGGCAACCCGGCGACGCCGGACATGGGCGTCCTCTGGGACCTGGCCGAGCGCACGGGCATGACCTGCTTCGGCACCAGCGCCGCCTACATCGCGGCCTGCATGAAGGACGGGGTCGAGCCCAGCTCGGGTCGCGATCTCTCCCGGCTGGTCTCGGTCGGCTCCACCGGCTCCCCGCTCTCCCCCGAAGGCTTCCAGTGGGTCTACGACCACGTCGGCGAGGACACCTGGCTCTTCTCCACCAGCGGCGGCACCGACCTCTGCACGGCCTTCGTCGGCGGGGTCCCCCTGCTGCCGGTCTACAGCGGCGAGCTCCAGGCCAGGGCGCTCGGCGCCGCGGTGGAGGCCTTCGACGAGGACGGGAAGCCAGTGACCGACGAGGTCGGCGAGCTGGTGATCACTGAGCCGATGCCCTCCATGCCCGTCTACCTCTGGGGCGACGCGGACGGCTCCCGCTACCGCGCCAGCTACTTCGAGATGTATCCGGGCATCTGGCGCCACGGCGACTGGATCGAGATCACCTCCCGCGGCACCGCGATCATCTACGGCCGCTCGGACTCGACCATCAATCGCGGCGGCGTCCGCATGGGAACGGCCGAGATCTACCGCGCGGTGCTCGAGGTCCCCCAGGTCGTCGACGCACTCGTCGTCGACGTGCCGCGGGAGGGGACCGAGGGCTGGATGCCGCTCTTCGTCGTGCCGGCCGACGGGGCGGAGCTGGACGACGACCTGCGCGCCGAGATCAAGCGGCGGATCCGCGAGCAGTGCTCGCCGCGACACGTCCCCAACGAGGTCCTCCAGATCAAGGAGGTACCGCGGACGCTGAGCGGCAAGGTGCTCGAGGTGCCGGTCAAGCGCATCCTGATGGGCGAGGATCCCGCGAAGGCGGCCAGCCGGGACTCGCTCGCCAACCCGAGCTCCCTCGACTACTTCACCGAGCTCGCGGCGACGCTCTAGCCCGGCCGCTGATCCGGCCGCGGCCGCTCTCCGTATGGAGTGGTCATGGAGATCACCGAGATCCCGGCCCGCGGCGACTGGAAGCAGGACCTCGCCCCCTACCTGCAGCGGGACGAGCGCCGGAGCCTGGCGCAGATCGCGAGCGCGGTCCTGCCGTACCTCGCCGTCTGGGTGACCGCCGCTCTCGTGCGGCCGAGCCCGCTGCTCGCAATCGCGCTCGGGCTGATCGCCACGGTCCTCCTCACCCGCATGTACTCGCTCTTTCACGACCTCACCCACAACTCGCTGTTCTCATCCCGGCGGGCGAACGGGCGCTGGGGGCACTTTCTGGGCTTCCTGCTGTTCACGCCCTATCGCTGGTGGCAGCGACAGCACGCCATCCATCACGCTCATACCGGCGACCTCGAGCACCGGGGAATCGGTGAGATCAACACCATGACCCTGGCCGAGTACGAGAGCGCCTCGCGCCTCCGCCGGCTCGGCTATCGCCTCTACCGCAACCCGCTGTTGCTGCTGCTGGTCGGGCCCAGCCTGGTCTTCCTGGTCGAGCGCCGCTTCCCGCAGAGGGGCATGACGCCGACGATCCTGGCGAGCGTGGTCGTCACGAACCTCGCGCTGGCGGCCTGGGTCGTCGGCTGGAGCTCGGTGGTGGGTCTGGGCACCTTTCTGCTGATCCAGGGCACCACGCTGATCGCCGGCGGGGTCGTAGCCGCCTGGATGCTCTACGTCCAGCACCAGTACGAGGACACGTACTACCAGTCACCCCGCTCCTGGAGGTTCGAGCTCGCCGCGCTCCAGGGCAGCTCCTACCTGCGGCTGCCGCGTCCGCTCGCCTGGATCGTCGGCAACGCCAACTTCCACCACGTCCACCACCTGAGCGCCAAGATCCCGAACTACAACCTCCGAGCGGCACACGAGTCCCACCCGATGTTCCGGCGGACC
>DATBHQ010000149.1:0-5202 GCA_036557385.1 Solirubrobacterales bacterium
TGCTGCCACGCACGAGGTCCGCCTTCGAGTCGCGGACCCAGGTCTGGCGCGAGGTGGGCCTGGGCTCCGAGATCGATCGCTCCGCCGCACGGCGCGGGCGGGGCGGCGCGGTGGTCGCAGCGGCCCTGATCGCAGCCGTTCCGGATCCTGGTGCCCAACGGAGTCCTGATCCAGTCCACCGTCACCCCCTGCGGGAGCCCGAGCGGGTCGAGTTCCGGGCGCGGTTCGAGGCAGCCACCAGCCCGCGCGAGGTGCAGCGGATGATCGAGGGGGCCATCGACGTGCCGCTTCGCTACCCGCCGCACATCGCGGTCGAGGAGCTGGACCGCAACGATGTCGTCGTCCGGATCGTCACCACGCCGATGAACCCGCGGGATGGCGCCACCCTCGCCGAGCAGGTCCTGAGCGGGCTCCGCAACACCAACGGCGCGCACGCATAGGATCAGCCCATGCGCGTCCTGGTGACCGGCGCCACGGGCAAGGTCGGCCATGCGATCGCAGCGGCGCTGCTCGAGCGGGGCGACCTGGTCAGGGCCCTCGTTCGCGACCCCAGACGGGCGACCGACATCCTCCCCGCCGGCGTCGAGCCGATCCAGGGCGACGCCACCGACGCCGGCAGCCTCCCGGCGGCCGTCGAGGACTGCGAGCTGGTCTTCAACGCGATGGGGATGCCGGAGCAGTGGGTCCGCGACGAGGCGGTCTTCGACCGGGTCAATGCCGCAGGCAGCGGCGCGCTGGCCGCCGCCGCGAAGCGGGCGGGCGTGCGGCGCTTCGTCCACACCTCGACCCATGACGTCTTCCACGCCGAGACCGGAGAACGGTTCGACGAGACGATGGTGGCGGACTATCCGAAGGGGACCGCCTACGAGCGCTCCAAGCAGCGGGCGGAGAAACTGGTGCTCGCCGAGCGTGACGGCATGGAGGTCGTGATCCTGAACCCCTCCGGGGTGTATGGCCCCACCCCGTCGCCGACGCCGTCGTTCGAGAATCAGGTGTTCGAGCCGGTGGTGCGCAAGCGTCTTCCGGCGGTGCCGCCGGGTGGCACCGGTTACGCCTTCGTCGAGGGGGTCGCCGCCGGCCACCTGCTGGCGGCCGAGAAGGGCGACGACGGCGAGCGCTACATCCTCGCCGACGGATACGCGGACTTCCGCGAGCTGGCCGAGACCGCCAAGCGGATCGCGGGGCGGGGCCGGGTCCCGCCGACGATGCCGGTCCCCCTCGCTAAGGGCGTCGCCGCGGTCGGCGCGGGAATCTCAAGGGTGATCCGGCGGCCGCCACTTCTACCGCGCGGCCAGCTCGAATACATCCTCTGGCAGGCCCGCCCGGACTCGACGAAGGCGCAGCACGAGTTGGGCTGGGAGACCACGTCCCTCGATGAAGGAGTCCGCCGGACCCTGGGCTCGATGGGGCTGCTCGAGGACTGAACGCCTAGGTGAACCGGCCGGCGCCGGGCACGAAGCGGCCGACCCGCGTTGCGTATCGCCGGTATTCATCGCCATGTGTTCGCAGGAGGAAGGGCTCCTCGACCGACCGCACCTGAACCTCGAGGCCCGCCGCGATCACGAGCACCGCCGCAACCCCCAGCCAGGCCGGCACCATCAGCGCGAAGCCGGCCCAGCCGACGATCATCGCCGAGTAGATCGGGTTGCGCACCACCGAGAACCAGCCGGTGGTGACGAGAGCCGTGTCCTGGTCATCGCTCACCCCGATCCGCCACGACGCGCCCATGCCGAGCTGTGCGAGGAACACGGCGGTGCCGCCGACCGCGGCCAGGACGGCGCCGACCACGTTGACGGGCGTGGTGTCGATGCCACCGATCGTGGCCAGCGAGTCGTTCAGGACGAGGACGATCGAGATGACGCCCATCGCCATGCCGCCGACGAACAGGACCCCGCTCGCCCAGTCGGCGAGCCCGGCACCTCCGCGCAGCCCGATCAGGCCGGTCTCACCCGTGGTCCGCAGCTGGACGAGCACCCGCACGCCGAAGGTGAGTACCCCGAAGCCGGCCAGCATCCAGGCGGCCAGGGTCGCCATGGCTACTGGCCCGAGTTGGACCCGCCGTCCTCGGAGCCCGGCTCGCTCCCCCGCCGGCGCTCGAGCTCGGCCACCAGCGCCTTCGTGTGCATCGCGGCGAGCAGGTCGTTGAGCGGCTGGTTGCCGGCCTCGATCAGCCTCAACGCATCGTCGGGGTCCATCTCGCCGGCGAGCCGCTCCATCAGCACGTCGACCTCCTGGCGGACGAGGTCGGCCATCGCCTCCCTGTAGCGCAGAGTGTCGTAGACGGTGAAGCCGATCCGCTCCTCGAAGCCGCCGGCGCGGAAGCGGCTGATCGCCTCGATGATCCGGACGTCGCTCGGCGAGTAGCCGCGCTTGTCCGGGGTGAGTACCTCGAGCTCGGCCAGCCGGTCGAGCACGTCGGCGGGGACGTGGTAGCGATCCGCGATCTCGGCAGTGCTGACCCGCTCGCTCTCGCTGGCGAGCGCGTGCTCGAGCAGCCGGTCGCCGAGCTCGATCAGCGCCCTGGCGCGGTCGGGGTCCTCCTCGAGCAGGTCCTTGATCACGCGCAGCGGCATGTAGCGCTCCTCCTGGAGCTGCTTGATCATCCGGATGCGATCGACGAAGTCCGCGGGGTAGTAGGCCATGTTCCGCGACGTCTTCACCGGCTCAGGCAAGAGGCCCTCGCGGAGGTAGTGCTTGATGGTCGCCGCCGACACGCCGGAGGCGCGAGCCAGCTCGCCCATCCTCAGCATCTCCTCGTTCTGAGCCTTCGCGGCGCTCATGCCAGGAACTGCTCCTGCTGCGCGGCCGCGTCTGGGCCCTTGGCGGCGCCCGACTCCTCGAATGCCTGGACCTCCTCCGCCGAGTAGCCGGCCTCGGTCAGCACCTCGGCGGTGTGCTCGCCGAGCGCCGGCGCCGGGCGGTGCACGTCCGCCGGCGTCCGGGAGAGCTTGATCGGGAAGCCGAGTTGCTTGACCTCGCCGAACTCGGGCTGCTCGTAGGAGATCACCATCTCCCGCTCGCGGACCAGCTCCGACTCCAGCGCCTCATCGAGCTCGAGGACCGGCTCGATCATCGCGTCGTGCTCGTCGTTGAAGGCTTTCCACTCGGCGCGCGTCTTGGTCTTGAAGATCTCCTCGGCCTCGCGGTGGGGATCGGAGCCTGGCTTCGCGAACTGGTGCTCGATCAGGTCCTCGCGCCCGACCGCTTGACAGAAGCGCGCCCAGAACTTCGGTTCGAGCGCGCCGCAGGTGATCCAGCCGTCGGCGGCCTCGTAGGGGCGGTAGCAGATGATCCCTCCGGAGAGCATGATGTCGCCGCGCTCCGGCACCTCTCCCGAGCCGAAGTAGCGACCCGCCTCCATCGCGAGCCAGGCCAGCGAGCCGTCGGTCATCGAGATGTCGACCATCTGCCCCTCGCCGGAGCGTCGCGCCTCCTGCAGCGCCGCGAGGATCCCGACCGCGGCCATCAGCGCGCCGCCACCCAGGTCGGCGATCTGCGCGCCTGACTGGATCGGAGGGCCGCCGGCGTCGCCGGTCAGCCCGAGAATGCCGTTCAGGCCGAGGTAGTTCTGATCATGGCCGGCGCGATCCCGGTTGGGGCCGTCCTGGCCGTACCCGGTGATCGGGCAGTAGACGAGCGCGGGATTCGCCTGGCGCAGCACCTCGTAGCCCACGCCGAGCCGCTCCATGACGCCCGGCCTGAAGCTCTCCACCAGTACGTCGGCGCTCTCCGCCAGCTTCAGCAGCGCCTGCCTGGCGCCCTCCTGCTTCAGGTCGAGGCGGATCGAGCGCTTGTTGCGGTTCAGCGAGAGGTAGATCGCCGAGCGGGTGCCGAGCGGCGTCTGCTCGTCGGAGCCGTAGTAGGGCGGCGCCCAGCGAACGTAGTCCCCCTGGCCCGTGTCCTCGACCTTGATCACGTCCGCCCCGAGATCGGCGAGCAGCAGGGTGCAAAAGCCGCCGGGCAAGAGGCGGGTGAGGTCCAGAATCTTGACGTCCTCCAGCGGGCGGCTCATGCCTTGGCCTCCGCCTTCTTCGGCACACCGAGCAGCTCGCGCGCCTCGGCCACGGTCGCCGGTCTGCGCCCGACGTCCTCGGTCATCTGGCGCGCCTTGGCGATCAGCTCGCCGTTCGACTTGGCCATCTCGCCGTTCGGCAGATAGAGGTTGTCCTCGAGGCCCGCCCGGACGTTGCCGCCAAGATTGAGCGCGGCGCCGAGCAGCTTCCACTGGTCGCGCGAGACCCCGATCACCTGCCAGTTGTTGGGTCCCTCCGGGCCGCCCGGGATCTGCTCGGACATGAAGGCGACGTTGCGCGCGTTCGGCCTGATCCCGCCGTTCACGCCCATCACCAGCGAGATCTGCAGCGGAGGCTCGAGCAGCCCCATGTCCAGGTACGGATCGAGGTTGGCGACGTGGCCCGCGTCGAAGCACTCGTGCTCGGGCTGGATGCCGAGCTCGGTCATCTCCGTGAGGAACGCGGTGATCGTGTCGAAGCTGTTCTCGAACACCGCCTTGAAGACGAAGTCCTTGCGGCGGCGCGAGTACTTCGCGTAGTTCATCGAGCTCATGTTGAGAGCGGCGACGTCGGGCCGCAGCGCGCGGAGGTACTCGAGCCGCTTCTCGATCGGGACCCCGATCGCACCGGTCGAGTAGTTGATGATCACGTCGTCGACCTCCGCCCGGATCGCCTCGGTGATGGCCTGGAAGTCCTCGATCTCGTAGGAGGGCGTCCCGTCGGGAGTCCGGGCGTGGATGTGGATCTGCGAGGCGCCCTCGTCCACCGCTCGCCGCGCCTCGGCCGCGTACTCCTCGGGCGTGTAGGGGATCGCCGGGCACTGGTCGCGGTTGGCGATCGCGCCCGAGATCGAATTGCTGATGATCACCGGGTCCTCGAAGCGGCTCATCGCGCCGCCTCGCTCTCGGCGGGCTTGGCGGCGGCAGCCTCCGCGGCGTCCTGGCCCAGAAAGCTCTGCATCCGAGAGAACCGGCCGTCGCGGATCCAGATGACCGAGAAGAACGGATGATCGAGTTCCACCGCACTCCCACGGCCCTTGGCGACCAATCGGCCGCTCGCCAACACCCGGTCACCCAGGTCGCGGAACTCGTCCGCCCCGATATGGAAGGTCTCCCAGGTCTCGTTCAGACCCATGAAGAAGCGACGAGACTCGTCGTGGCCCTTGACCGAGCCGCCCTCCACGCTTGCG
>DATBHQ010000150.1:0-4144 GCA_036557385.1 Solirubrobacterales bacterium
CGCGTTGACCCGGGAGGGCGACACCGAGAAGCAGGAGCAGGCGCGCTCCCTGGGTGCGGCCTGGGCGGGCGCCGTGGGCGACCCCGGGGCGGCCGACCTTGATGCGGCGATCATCTTCGCCCCCGCCGGCGAGCTGGTCCCGGCGGCGCTGCGCGCGCTCGCCCCTGGGGGCACGGTCGTCTGCGCCGGGATCCACATGAGCGACATCCCCTCGTTCCCCTACGAGATCCTCTGGCACGAGCACTCGGTGCGCTCCGTCGCCAACCTCACACGTCAGGACGGGGACGAGTTCATTGCTCTCGCCCCCGAGGTGCCGGTGGAGACCGAGATCGAGGTCTATCCGCTCACGGAGGCGAATCGTGCGTTGGATGACATTCGTCACGGTAGGGTTCGAGGTACCGCGGTTCTGCAGATCCGCGGTTAGGCTCTGTGAAACGGGTTGCGCCTGCGGCGCACCCTCGCATTAGGGGAGAGGAACGCAGATGCCAGATGTGACCGTCAAGCGCGTCGAGGACTTCGAGGCGATCTTCGGCGGCGGTTTTCGCAGGGCGAGAGCCGGCCTCGGGGTGACCTCGTTCGGGCTGGCCGTGATCGACCTGCCGCCGAACTTCGAGCACTATCCCGAGCACGACCAGAAGCACGACGACCAGGAGGAGGTCTACACGCCCCTCTTCGGTCACGTGACCCTGCGCGTCGGGGGCGAGGATCATGAGCTCGAGCCGGGCGTCTTCGCCAGGGTCGGCGCCGCGGAGAAGCGGAAGCTGATCACCGGCGACGAGCCGGCGCGCATCCTCGCGATGGGCGCGATGCCGGGACGCGCCTACCAGCCGCCGGAGTTCTCCGAGGAGGGGGCGACGCCGCCCCCGATGGACAAGCTCTCGAAGAAGAACGCGACCCCGGCCTAGCTACCGAAACAGGTCATCCTCGGCGGCGCGCGGAATCGCGCCGGCACCGGGGCCGTCCTCCTGAGTCACCAGATGCCCGAGCCCTGCGACGATCGCGCCGGGCACGCCCGAATCCTTGTCGCGCACGAGGTCCGCGGCGGAGGCGAGCTCGTCGGCGAGCGCGATGTGCGTGGCGGCGAGCTCGCGCCCTCGCTGATCGCGCCTGCCCCGCCAGTCGGCGAGCGGCGCGATGCCGGCGCAGCCGATCGCTACGTCGGTCTGGCCGACCCGCCAGGGCCGCCCGAAGCTGTCCGCGATCACGACCGCGGGGTTCGCTCCCGATGCCGCGGCGATCTCGCCGCGGATCCTGCGCGCGGACGCGTCGCCGTCCTCGGGGAGCAGCGAGACCACTCCCTCGTCGAGGTTCGAGGAGTCGATGCCGGCGTTCGCGCAGACCCAGCCGGAGTTCGTCTCGGTGATCAGGACGCCGCGGGCCGCGCGGACGATCCGCCTGCTCTCTGAGAGCACCAACTCCACCAGAGCGGGGTCCTTGTCGACCTGAGCCGCAATCTCCAGGGCGCGCTGCCCGGCCTCGACCTCCGCCAGCCGCCGCAGGCGTCCCTCGGCCTTGGAGACGGGCTTCTGCGAGAGCACCACGATCTCCTCGGCCCCCGGTGAAGCGGCCTGGGCTATCAGCCCACCCAGGTCATCTCCCTCGCGAAGCTCAGCGATCCCGGTGAGGGGACGGATCCGCAGCTCGCGTCCGGCCAACGAGCTCAGGCAGCGGCCTGCTCGACGCGATCGCCGAGCTGCCAGAGCACCTTGGCGGTTCGCGGTGCCGGCTGCGGCTCGAGGAGCAGCCGGTCTCGAAGCAGGGTGAAGTCCTCCGGGGTGTCGAGGTCCGTCGCCAGGGACTCGACGGCCTCGAGCGCGAAGCTCTGGCCCGTCGCCCTCGCCCTGCTGACGTGCCTGGCGCAGCTGTCCGGGCCGAAGGCGGGGAGGAAGAGATCGGGCGGGTTGAGCATCAGGGCGTTCGTCCCGGTGCCGTGGCGATCGGGGACGATGAGCGCGGTGCGCGGGGAACGACCCAGGTGCGCGTCGAGCTCGTCGGTGTCGAGCATCGGGCAATCGACGGGCAGCATCGCCACCCGCTGCGCGCCGGCGGCCATCGCCGCGCGGGCGCCGGCGGCGGCTGCCTCGGCGTGGCCTTCGTCCTCCTCCTGCACCAGCACCTGGTGGCCGAACCAGCCGGCCTGCCGTGCCACGGAGGGATCGGAGGTGACGACGAGCACGTCGTCGATGCAGCGGCTGCGGGGGAGCTTCACGATCAGGTCGAGGAAGAGGGCCTCGGCCAGGCGAGTCCTCTCGTCCTCGTTGAGCAGCCCATCCAGCCGTCCATTGGCGGATGAGAACCCCTTCACCGGAACGATCGCCGTCGTGTGCAATTGATTCGCTTCCGACCCCACGGAGGTGAGGCTACCGGTTGAGGCCTGATTTATGCCCCACTATGCGGCTTTTATTCATCTTCGCTCCGAAGCGTCGAGGCGAACTCGAGGGTTCGCTCTGCCAGCGCACGCCGCCCCTCACGCCCTTCCATCAGCGTCGGGCAGCTCAGCACCCGCAGCCCATCGGGCGGCGGATCGGCGTCAGCGGCATCGCAGACCATGCCCCCGATCAGGCCCTCATAGAGCGAGGCGACTCCGGCCGCCGTGGAGGGACGCCCGATCGCCTGCATGAAGAGATCGGTCGGCCCCTTGACGACCTGGCCCGCCACGTACGGGCTGACGGCGACGACGGGCGCCGGCGCGGCAGCGATCGCTTGACGAAGCGCCGGGATCGAGACGATCGGGCCGATCGAGATCACCGGGTTCGACGGCCCGATCACGATCGCCTCGGCCTCGGCGATGGCCGAGAGTGTCTCGGGGGTGGGTCTCGCGCTTTCGATTCCATCGAGCTCGACCCCCTCCACCGGCGCCTGCGCGTGCTCGGCCACCAGGTAGCGCTGGAGGTCCCGCCAGCCGTCGGCCGTTCTCACTCGCGTCCTCACCGGCTCCTCGCACATGGGCAGCACGGCCGCCCGGACACCCAGCGCGCGGGCGATCTGCGCCTGGGCGCCGGTGCGGGTCCCGCCCTCCGAGACGAAGACTCGCCGGTACAGGCAGGTCGCCAGGTCGCGGTCCGAGAGTCGGAACCAATCCGGTGCGCCGAGCCTGACCAGGCGGTCGAAGGCCGTGAAGGAATCCCCCTTGATGCCCCAGCCGCGCTCTTCGTCGATCTCGCCGCTCAGCCAGTAGGTGACCAGGTCGGGGTCGGGCGAGACGTCGACCCCGGCGATCTCGATGTCGTCGGCGGTGTTGGCGATCACCGAGAGCCCGGGGCCGAGCAGGTCCTGCACGCCCGCCGCCAGCTTCGCCCCGCCGGTGCCCCCGGCGAGGACCACGCAACGCTCGATCACGCCCAGGGATCGCCTTCGGGCAGATCCGTGATCCGGATGCCTGCGGCCGCCTTGTAGCGGACGTTGATCGAGATCAGCATCGGCGTCAGCGTCTCGACGATCCGGGCCATCTCGAGCGCCCCCGCGTTGACCGTGCGCAGGCCCTCGATCCGCTCGATCAGCCTCGCGGCGCGGGCCTTGTCGGCCTTGCGATCGCCGCAGACGAGGACGTCCTCGCCCAGCGGGCCGTCCCCGGCGAGCCGCTTGGCGCTCACGGTGTGCAGGGCGGAGATCACCGTGACGCCGTCCGGGACCATCTCCTCGGCCTGCTGAGCGGCCGACCCCTGCCAGACGCCGAGCGTCCTGGCCGCCTTGCCGCTGACGGCCGCAGCGGTCGGAACGGTGCAGTCGACCAGGATCTGCCCGTCCGTGAGCGCCTCCTTCAGGTTCGTCAGGGTCTCGGACTGGGCGCGAAAGGGGACGGTGAGGAAGACGATCGGGCCGCGGCCGGCGGCATCGGCGTTCTCCAGGCCCTCCACCTCGGCACCCTCGACCTCGGACCGGACGCGCTCGGCGGCCTCCTCGGCCCGTCCCGCCTCCCGCGAGCCGATCACGATTGCCTGGCCGGCGCGCGCCCAGCGCACCGCCAGGCCGTACCCGAGCGCCCCGGTGCCCCCGATGATCGGAATTGGCTCAGCCACCGGCGAGCAAGGCTACATATGGGGGGCGCCGCGAATAGGCTCCCCGTCGGCATGAGGCTCGAGGGAAAGAAGGCACTGGTCACGGGCGGCGCGAGCGGCATCGGCGCCGCGGTCGCCCGCCGGCT
>DATBHQ010000151.1:0-3449 GCA_036557385.1 Solirubrobacterales bacterium
GCGCCGCCGACCGGCTGCCGCTTCCGGCCCCGCTGCCCACACGCCTTCGACAAGTGCACCGAGCCGCCCGCGCTCGAGCAGCGGCTGCCGACGGCGAAGGGGCACCTTGACCGCTGCTGGCTCGAGCCGAGCCAGAAGAAGGAGCTCCGCGAGGTCGAGGGGCGGATCGGGCTCGAGGTCCTGACGCGAGGGTCCCCCGCAGGCGCAGCCAAGGGGGAACCCGTTTAATCATGGCGAAGGGCGATCCGCTCCTCGAGGTCCAGCACCTGGTCAAGCACTTCCCGATCAAGCAGGGGATCCTGTTCGACCGGGAGGTGGCGAGCGTGAAGGCGGTCGACGACGTCAGCCTCATCCTCCGAGAGGGCGAGACGCTCGGCCTGGTTGGCGAGTCGGGCTGCGGCAAATCGACCCTCTGCCGCACGATCGTTCAGCTGCTCGAGCCGACCTCAGGGTCCGTCAAGTACCGGGGCAGGGAGCTGGTCGGGCTCTCGCGCCGCGAGTTCGCTCCGGTCCGCCGCGAGATCCAGATGATCTTCCAGGACCCCTACGCCTCCCTCAATCCGCGCAAGCGCGTCGGGCAGATCATCGGCGATCCGATCCAGCTGCACGGCCTGGCCTCGGGAAACCAGTTGCGCCGGGAGGTGCAGGAGCTGATGGAGAGAGTCGGCCTCCAAGCGGAGCACTTCAACCGCTACCCGCACGAGTTCTCCGGCGGGCAGCGCCAGCGGATCGGGATCGCGCGGGCACTGGCGCTGCGGCCCAAGCTGATCATCGCCGACGAGCCGGTCTCCGCCCTCGACGTCTCGATCCAGGCTCAGATCATCAATCTGCTCGAGGACCTCCAGGACGAGTTCGACCTCTCCTACGTCTTCGTCGCGCATGACCTTGGGGTCGTGCGCCACGTCTCCGACCGGATCGCGGTGATGTACCTCGGGAAGATCGTCGAGCGCTCGCCGGCATCAGTTCTCTATGAGCGCCCGATCCACCCGTACTCGGTCGCGCTGCTCTCCGCCGTGCCGATCCCCGACCCGAGGGCGAACGCGGAGCGCCAGCCCGTGGTGCTCGAGGGAGACGTGCCGAGCCCGGTCAATCCTCCGTCGGCCTGCCGCTTTCACACCCGCTGCCCGTGGGCGACCGAGGTCTGCTCCCAGGACGAGCCGCCGCTGGCCGACTACGAGTCGGGCCAAGCGGCTGCCTGTCACCACCCCCGCAACGTCGATTCGCAGATGATCTCCGGCGCGACGGTGGCGCCCGACAGTCCCTCGTCCGCCAGCGACGTCCTGCCCTCCCAGGCGGAGCGGGAACCGGCCGTCACCCGATAGCTTCTTGCGGGTGCTCGCGCTCGACTACGGCACCGCCCGCTGCGGCTGTGCGATCTCTGACCCGAGCGGGACGCTCGTGCGCCCGCTGGCCGCGGTCGAGCCGCCGGACCCCGAGGCGATCGCCGAGCTGGTCGCCGCCGAGGGAGCCGAGCGGGTGGTCGTCGGTTTGCCCACGACACTCGCCGGGGAAGAGGGCGAGCAAGCCAAGCTGAGCAGGGAGTTCGCGGGCGAGTTGAGCCAGCTGCTGGACGTTCCGGTCGAGACATACGACGAGCGCCTGACCACGCGGATGGCGGAGCGCAGCGCCCGCGAGGGTGCCCGCGCCGACCGCGACTCGCTCGCGGCCGCTCACCTGCTCGAGTCCTACCTGATGAGGAATCGCGATGAGTGAGCGAGGAGAGTGGTCAGCCGACACCGAGGGGAACCTGACAGCGCCCGGCGAGGGGGAGAAGCCCCCGACGGATGAGTTCGGCCGCGACGACCCGGCCTCCCTGGAGCGGGAGCGCCGCCGGCGGGAGCGGCAGGCTCGGCGCAGCAAGTCGAAGCCCGCGCCCGAGCCGGCGAGCACACCGGCGGCCACGGCGGAGGCTCCGCTCCCCGCAGAGCCCACGCCGGCCAAGCCCGAGACCGGTTCCGACGACGACGGCGGCTCGCGACCGCGGCTGGAGCGGGGACGACGCGGACCCTACAGGCGGCGGCGGTTTCTCGCCCTCGGCCTGCTGCTGATCGGGGTCCTGATCGCCTGGTTCCTGGTCTCCTTCTTCCAGCCGCCGCCCTTCGACCCGGGCGATGGGTCCGGCGAGGCGATCGTCACCGTCCCCGAGGGCGCGAGCGCGAGCGACGTCGCCGACCTGCTCAGCGACAACGACGTCGTCTCGAACGGCACGCTCTTCGAGTGGCGCCTCAAGCTTGCGGGCAAGACGGACAAGATCCTGCCCGGCCGCTACGTGCTCGCTCACGACATGAGCTACAGCTCCGCGATCGACAAGCTGACCAGCTCCGGCGGCAAGGTGAACGTGACGATCCCGGAGGGAGAGGACCGGACGCAGATCGCCCAGACCGTCGGGGACCTCGGCCTCCAGGGCGACTACCTCGCTTCGACCAAGAGCTTCAAGGGGTTCGATCCGAACCGCTACGGCGCGCAGGACCCGAAGTCGCTCGAGGGCTTCCTCTTCCCGGCGACCTACGAGCTCGACCCGGGGGCGAGCGTGGACCAACTGGTCTCGGAGCAGTTGCAGGCGTTCAAGCAGAACATCGCGGGAGTGAACCTCTCGTACGCGAAGTCCAAGAACCTGACCGTCTACGACGTGCTCACGATCGCCTCGATGATCGACAAGGAGGTGATGATCCCGTCCGAGCGCCCGCTGGTCGCCGCCGTGATCTACAACCGCCTCCACCGCGGCATGCCGCTGGGGATCGACGCGACCACGCGCTTCGAGTTCCACAACTACACCGGTGAGATCACGGAGTCCCAGCTGAAGTCTTCGTCCCCGTACAACACGAGAATTCACGCCGGCCTGCCCCCGACGCCGATCGGCAATCCCGGCCTCGCCGCGATCAAGGCGGCCGCGCGGCCGGCCAAGGTCAACTACATCTACTACGTGCTGAACGGCGACGGCAGTGGCCACCACTGCTTCACGGCCAGCGACCAGGAGTTCAATCAGCTCGTCGCCGCGTCGACCTCGGGGCACGAGACCCCGAACTGCCGGAGCTAAGGCCTTCGGTGAAGCGCCTCGCGGTGCTCGGGCACCCGGTCTCGCACTCGCGCTCCCCCGCGATGCAGAGCGCCGCCCTCGAGGCCCTCGGCCTCGCCGCCGAGTGGAGCTACGAGGCGATCGAGGTCGAGCCGGGCGAGTTCGCCGCACGGGTGGCGGGGCTTCCAGGTCAGGGCTTCGTCGGCGCGAACGTGACCATCCCGCACAAGGCGGCGGCGCTGACGCTTGCCGACGACGCCTCCGAGACGGCGGAGCGGATCGGGGCGGCCAACACGCTCAGCTTTCTCGAGGGGGCGGTCCGGGCGGACAACACCGATGCGCCCGGCCTCCTCGCCGCGCTCCCGGACCCGGTCGAGGGGCGGACCGCGCTGGTGATGGGCGCCGGCGGCTCCGCGCGCGCCGCGGTCTGGGC
>DATBHQ010000152.1:0-3507 GCA_036557385.1 Solirubrobacterales bacterium
CGGCACGGTCGAGCTCGCGCTCGGCGCCTGCATCGGGATCCGGCGGGACGTGATCGGCTTCGCCTTCGACGAGGACCTCGAGGCGGGCGACGATGCGGAGTTCGTCGCCAGCCTCCGCGACGCCGGTTTCGCGATGGCCTACGAGGCCGAGGTCACGCCTCCGCTGCACCTGGTGGAGGAGGAGATACAGTCGCTCGCCGCCCGCTTCTTCAGATACGGGACCAGCAGCGCCAACACGCTTCTGCGCAAGGACCGGCCGGAGATCTCGATTCCCTTTGCCCTGCCGCTCTACTCATCGCTCTGCCGGGGCCGGATCGACACGCCACGGCGCTTCGAGGAGATCGCCGATCCGCGCGTTCGGCAGGCGTTCGCGGCATATGAGCTCGTGCTGCTGGGCTCTCTCTTGATCGGCTACCTGGACCAGGCCGGGCGAATCCTGGGAAGGGAGATCATTCGCCTGGACCGGGAGCGCCTTGACGCCGGATGGCTCGAGATCGAGCGCCGCACTCAGACGGACTTCGCGTGGGACGGAGATTGGGGCCGGCTGCCGATCGACTTCGAGCGACTGCTGACGCCGCGAGCGACGAGCGCGCCCGCCCTGACACCCGACGTGGCAGCGAACCTGGCGCGGCACGCGCCCCTCGTTGTCGAGCCCGGGTCCGATCCCGACCTCGATCGGGGCGGCGATCAGATCGGGCGGCGCTCCGAGGAGGTCTGGGCCACCGTGAACGAGCTGCTGGGAGAGCTCTCGGCCGGCCGGCTGCCGGCGGCGGAGGAGGCGATCGCCGGAAGGCTGCGCGAGGGCGGGATTCCCTTCCGCGAGGGCGTTCAGACGCTGGAGACGATCGCCCTCGGGCCGGTGTCCGCCGCCTAGCCCTACAGGCGGACGAGCTTCGAGGAGTCGATGTCGCGGGTGACGCCGCGGAAGTCGAGCACGAGCGAGGAGTCGTCGACGATCTGCTGATAGTCGAATGAGGGGTGCGCGGTGAGGATGCAGACCAGGTCCGCAGCGGCCATCGACTCCTCGAGGGGCGCGGAGGACATCTCGAGGTCGGGCAGGTCGGGCACGTGCGGGTCGTGGTAGGAGACGTCCGCCCCGAGGCCGCGCAGCAGATGGATGATCTTCAGGGCGGGGGACTCGCGGATGTCGCCGACGCCCGCCTTGTAGGAGACCCCGAGGAGCAGCACCTTCGCCCCGTTGGTCGCCTTCTCGACGTCGTTCAGCGCCCGCTCGATGCGCCGCACGCACCACTGAGGCTGGTTCTGGTTGATCTTCCCGGCCAGCTCGATGAACTCGGTGTAGAAGTCGTGCTCCCGGGCCTTGTAGGAGAGGTAGAAGGGATCGACGGGCAGGCAGTGGCCGCCCATCCCGGGGCCCGGGTCGAAGCGCATGAAGCCGAAGGGCTTGGAGGCGGCCGCCTCGACCACCTCCCAGACGTCGACCTCGAGGCGCTCGCAGAGCATCGCCAGCTCGTTGACAAGGGCGATGTTGACCGAGCGGAAGATGTTCTCGAGCAGCTTGGTGAGCTCGGCCGCGTCGGGCGTGCTCACCTCGACCACCTGGTCGCAGACCAGCCCGTAGAGCTCGACGGCGCGGGCCTGGCAGGCGTCGGTCAGGCCGCCCACCACCTTCGGGGTCGTCCGGATCGTGTAGTCGGTGCGGCCCGGGTCGATCCGCTCCGGGGAGAAGGCGAGGTGGAAGTCGCGCCCCGCGGCGAGCCCTGACTCCTCGAGGATCGGGCGCAGGCGCTCGCGCGTGGTGCCCGGGTAGGTGGTGGACTCGAGCACCACCAGCTGCCCCTTCTGCATCACGGCCGCGAGCGAGGTGGCCGCGTCGACCATGTAGCTCAGGTCCGGCTCTCGGGAGTTGGTGAGCGGCGTCGGGACGCAGATGATCACCGCGTCGCAGGAGCTCAGGTCCGCGTAGCGGCTGGTCGCGCTGAGGTTGTCGGCCAGCGCGGCAATCTTCTCCGAGGGGACGTCCTCGATATAGCTGCGGCCCTCGGCGAGCGCGTCGATCTTCCGCGGATCGGCATCGAGCCCGACCACCTCGTTGCCCTCCTCCGCGAACGCCACCGCCAGCGGCAGGCCCACGTATCCCAGCCCGACGACCCCTACTTTCATGCGCCCAGTGTACGGAGCGGGCTACTTCCCGCTGGTTTTCCGCTTGCCGGCCTTGCTGTTCGTCTGTCCAGCCCGGCTCGGGACCTTCCCGCCGATGATGTGGTCCACGTAGAAGCTGCACGCGGATGCAGTCGGCATCTTCCGGAAGCCGGTGCGGTTGACGGCGGTGAGGTTGCCGATCACCGCGGGCGCATCGACGCCGAGCACCTTCTGCAGCCAGTTGACGTCATCGGCCTGGACGCTGACCGTGATCGGCCCTCCCTCGCTCGTCACCTCGCCGGCCGGCCAGTAGGGCCCCTGGTCGGGCCGGTAGGGGATCGCCGCGTCCATGCCCGCGGGCAGATGCTTGGCCAGGCCCGGGGCCCTCACGGTGATCCCGGTCACCGGGCTCACGTACTGAATCGAGAGCTTCCATCGGCCCGGAGCGAGCTTGATCGTCTGGCTCGCGGTCTGGCCCGGGGAGAGATTGTTGTCGAGCGCGCCGCGGGTGGCCTTGACGCCTCCCTCCGGCACGACGCCGCCGGCCGCCCCGGCCCTCCAGTAGAGCCGCTTCGCGATCACCGGCCGGGGCCAGACGATCGCCTGACCGCCCCCCGCGAGGACCTTGCGGAACTTCGGTCTCTTGCAGCGGAAGATCCGCCCTGGCCTCGCCTCCTCGGCGAGGATCGCCACGTTCGGCGTGGTCCCGGTCCGCCTCCAGAGCCGATACGAGCTGTTCGACGCGGCCAGCTTCCAGCCCGGTGGCGCCTGGCTCTGGTAGACGGCGCTGGTGGTCACCGCGTAGGGGAACTGGTTGAGGACGTCGGAGGGCACCGAGTCGAAGTCGACCGGGAGCCGCTGGGTCTTGGCCCCGACCGAGGGGACCCGGTTCTCGGAGTTGTAGGCGGGGCTGTAGACCGTGGCGGTGCGCAGCGCGTAGTCGGTGAAGCGGTCGCTGGTGAGCGCGAGCACGCTCTGGCCCGCGACCTGGCCCCTGAAGTCGGCTAGCCGGTCCAGTCGGCCCGTGGACGCCACGATCGTGTCGCGCAGGGCGAGGAAGGACGAGTAGGCGGCCAGGGCGATGAAGCCCACCGCGAACACGCGCCGCGCGAGGCCGCCTCCGGGGGCGAGCAGGGCGACGATGACGAGCAGCATCACCACCGAGGCCGGCACGACGACCGCCTTGGCGAGGATGTAGAGGCCGCCGTTCTCGACCCACTTCGTCAGCAGGTAGACGACCAGGCCGGAGACGACCGCGGCCGAGACGGCGTAGTCGCGGCGCCCGAGCCACCAGGCGAAGCCCACGATCAGGCCGGCGAGGCCGATCAGGCCGAACAGCAGCCAGGCCCAGTCGTGCGAGAAGTCGTGCGTGCCGAGCAGCCAGTTGCCGCTCGGCCAGATCCC
>DATBHQ010000153.1:0-2897 GCA_036557385.1 Solirubrobacterales bacterium
GAACTCACTCGCCGCGCGCCCCTCCGAGTTGTCGATCACCACCTCGACCTCGGCGAAGCGGCGCGGCGACTGGCCGTGTCCGCCGGCGAAGATGACGTCCCGCATCTGGTGGCCGCGAATGGCGGTGGGGCTCTGCTCCCCCAGCGCCCAGAGCACCGCGTCGGTGATGTTCGACTTGCCCGACCCGTTCGGGCCGACGATCACGCTGACGCCCGGCGAAAAGGTCAGCCGGGTGCGGTCGGGGAAGGACTTGAAGCCCTTCAGGTTGATGGCCTTCAGATACATGGAGTCCGCAAGGGTGCCAGGTACGGGAAGCCTCGCGTCCGGGCCGGACGGCTTGATTAACCGCTACTTCCGCAGTTTCTCCAGCGCGCGCCGCGCCGCCTCCTGCTCGGCCTCCTTCTTGCTTCTGCCCGAGCCCACCCCGATCTCGTCCCCGTCGACGGTCGCCCGGATCTCGAAGCGGCGATCGTGCGGCGGCCCCTCCTCGCCTGTCACCTCGTAGCTGACCGTCTGACCGTCGCGCGCGAGGCGCTCCTGGAGCTCGGACTTGAAGTCGAGACGCTCGCGGGTCGCCTGTGCGACCTCCTCGCCGAAGGCCTCCACGACCGCCCGCGAGGTCGGCTCGAATCCGTGACCGAGATAGCTGGCGCCGATCACTGCCTCACAGACGGACGCCAGGGTGCGCTCCGAGGCCAGGAGCGTCTCGACTGGGAGCCCGTCCCCGCCCTGCGGCGCCTGGTCGGCGAGCATCTGGGGCAGCCCCAGCTCACGGGCGACAGCGGCGCAGGCTCGGCCGCTGACGGCCTGATTGAGGATCTTCGTCAGCTCCCCGATGTCGGCTTCCGGGTGATCGGTGAAGAGCAGGGCGGCGACCGAGAGGCCGAGCACGCTGTCCCCCAGGAAGGCGAGCCGGCCGTAGGAGCTCGTGCGGGTATCGACCCAGGATGAGTGAGAGAGGGCCTGCCGGCGCAGCTCTTCGGGGGCGTCCGCGAACAGCTCCGCCAGCGAGGCGGTGGCTGGTGTCATCGGATCAGCTCGAGGCCCCTCCCCTAGGCGGCGGGCACGCGCGCCGTGACGAAGTCCACTGCGTCCCCGACCGTCTCGATCCGGGCCGCCTCCTCCTCGCTCACCCGGATGCCGTAGCGATCCTCGAGCTCCATGACGAGCTCGTAGAGGTCGAGCGAATCGGCGTCGAGATCCTCGCGGAACCGCGTCTCCGGCTGGATCCGGTCCGGCTCCACCTCGAGCTCGGTGCTCAGGTGGTCCCGCACCAGCTTCATGACCTCGTCGCGCTCCATGCCCGCCATTATCGCCTATCGGCTTCCCGTCCCCGAGGCCTCCTCGCGGAGCGCATCCCTGGTTGCGCCCGAGGCCGCGAGCAGCTCGCCGGTGCGCTCGACCGCGCGCTCGCTGACCGCGCGATGGGCGAGCCGCACCGCGTTCGCGATCCCGTCGGGAGTGGAGCTGCCGTGAGCCACCACCGCCACGCCCCGCAGGCCGAGCAGGATCGCCCCGCCGACCGCGTTCGGGTCCATCGCCCGCCGCAGCCCGCCGAGAGCCGGCCGGAGGAGCAGGCCCCCCATGGCCGCGAGAGGCCCGGAGCGTGCCGCGGCTCGAACCGCATCCGCCACCGCCATCGCGGTCCCCTCCAGCGTCTTCAGGGTGACGTTGCCGGTGAAGCCGTCGGTGACGATCACGTCGGCCTCTCCGCCCAGCAGATCGCGCCCCTCGAGATTGCCGATGAAGCGGACCCCCTCGGCGGTCGCCAGGGCCTCGTGCGCCTCCACCACGTCGGAGCGGCCCTTCTTCTGCTCCTCGCCCACCGAGAGCAGCGCGACCCGCGGGCTCTCCACGCCGAGCACCGCCGCGCTGAAGGCGGAACCGAGAAAGGCGAACTGGATCAGGTGCTGCGGGCGCACGTCGGTGTTCGCCCCGCAGTCCAGGAAGAGCAGCGGCGGGCTGTCATTGCCGGGCACCGGGATCTGCGCCGCGAGCGCCGGCCGGTGCACCCCCTGCGCCCGCTTCATGGCGAAGAGGGCCGCGGTCATCGTGGCTCCGGTGGAGCCCGCGCTGACCAGCGAGCTGCAGGTGCCCTCGGCGACGGCGCCCGCCGCCCGGACCACCGATGCCTCAGGCGTAGAGCGAACCGCCGCGACGGGCTCGGCCTCGTTGCCGATCCACTCGGTGGTCGCCTCGAGCTCGATCCCGCCGCTCAGACCGAGGCCCCCCGGGCCGAAGACGCGGACCGGGATGCCGTCCGCGGCGGCCAGCCGCGCTCCCTCCGCTACGAGCTCGGGTCCCCCGTCGGCGCCGTAGGCGTCCAGCGCGACCGGGAGCGTCGCGGGCATCTACTCGGAGGCTGAGGGCTCTCCGCCCGTGGGCGTCGGCTCGGGCGCCTCCTGGCGGATCACCTCGCGACCCGCGTAGGTCCCGCAGGTGGGGCAGACGCGATGCGGCAGGCGCGGGCTGTGGCAGCGCGGGCACTCATTCAGCCGCGCGGCCGAGACCTTGTGCTGCGAGCGCCGCTTATCGCGCCGCGTCCGAGACTGTCGCTTCTTGGGGACCGCCATGCCGGCGGCAGGATAGCGTCCGCGGCCTCAGCCGACGCTCGCGGAGATTGCGCTGCGCGCGGCCTCCAGCGCGCGATCGATCCCGGCGTCGTCCACGTCCAGGTGGGTGACCGCCCGGACCGTGCGCTCGTCCAGCGCACCCATTCGCACGCCCTCCGCGGCGAGCCGCTCGCAGAAGCCCTGGGCGTCGGCGACCCCGAAGACGACGATGTTCGTCTCGACCAGGGCCGGGTCGAGCTCGATCCCCGGCAGCCCGGCGAGGCCCTCCGCCAGGCGCCGTGCCCGGGCGTGGTCCTGCGCGAGGCGCTCGACGTTGTTGTCGAG
>DATBHQ010000154.1:0-2517 GCA_036557385.1 Solirubrobacterales bacterium
CAGCGTCAGGCCCTGCTGGACCTTCTGGATCGTGGCCTGGTAGTCGGGCCCGGCCTTCTGGACGGTCGACTGGTCGGTGACCCAGATGACGTTCCCGGAGGGGAAGATCCCCTTGTCGTCCTGGAGCAGGACGTACTTGTCGGGGTTCGCTGCGAGCTGGGCGTCCGAGGTGAACAGGATCGAGGCGTCCGCCTGGCCCTTGTCGAGCACCGTGTAGCGCAGCCCGATGTCGACCGGGTTGAACGACTTGAATTGCAGGCCGTAGGTGTCCTGCAGCCCGACCAGGCAGTCGACGCGCTGGCGGCACTCGGGGGACCCGTACAGGGTGAGGTCCTGCGACTTGCCCTGGAGGTCGGAGATCTTGGTGACCCCGAGCTCGTCGGCCTTCGTCTTCAGCATGCCGAGCGCGTTCGCGTCGGCGAACGGGGTCGGCTGGAAGGCGGTCTGACCCTTCGCCTGGAGCTCCTGCTGCGCCTGCTGGTAGGCGGCCTGAGCCTCGGCCGGGACCTGGTTCGCCTCCTTGCCGAAGATCGAGGTCAGCAGCGTGGAGGTGTACTCCGGGTAGCCACTGATCTCCCCGTCCTGGAGGGCCTTGTAGGCGATCGTCTCGGACCCCAGATTGAGATTCGTCTTCACGTCGTAACCCGCAGCCTTGAGGGCCTGCGCGTAGATGTTCCCCAGGATCAGTGCCTCGGTGAAGTTCTTGGAACCCACGGTCAGCTGGATCCCGCTGTTGGCGGAGTTCGACTTGATCAGGTTGGCGGAGTTGCCACCGCTCGTCCCGGTGTCGTTGTTGTCGTCACCGCCCCCACAGGCCGCAACGCCAAACGCCAGCACCAGCGCTGCGATCAGCACGACGGCCGCCCTCAGGCGCGAATTGCCGGTCACCACGTGACCCTCCTCTCGTCTGGGGCACCTGCACCCCCGTGAATGGACCGCATAAGCCTATGCGGCTGCACTCGCACGCGCCAACTTCAAGCCGCGCGGGGTGAGCAGCCACTGCACGCCCGCGAGGCTGAGCTCGAGAGCGAGGGCGAGCAGCGCGATCAGGATCGCGCCCGCCACCACGCCCGCGTCCCCGTAGACGTTGCGGCCCAGGATCAGGTCGCCCAGCGTGCTCATGCCGGCGAGGGAGGCGAGCGCCGCGGTGGCGATGATGTTGATCGCCGCCGTGCGCACCCCGGCCATGATCGTCGGCACAGCGAGGGGCAGCTCGACGCGGCCGATCACCTGGAGCCCCCGCATTCCCATCCCGCGAGCGGCCTCGACCGCGTCTCGGTCGACCTGGCTGACCCCGACGTAGGAGTTGGTGAGGATCGGCGGAATCCCGAGCACCGCCAGGGCGAAGGTGACGTTCAGCAGGCCGACGCCGATGAAGGCCGCCACGAAGGCGATCAGCGCCAGCTCGGGAACCGCCCGGCCGGCGTTGCCGACCGAGATCGCGACGGCCTCGCCGCGGCGGAAGTGACCCAGCGCGACCCCGATGGGCAGCGCGACCGCCGCCGCCACGGCGAGTGCGAGGAACGTGACCTTGAGGTGCTCCCAGGTCAGCTCCCAGACCTGATGCGGGCCGCCGACCATCGTCTGGCCGGTGCGCGCCTCCTGCTGGTGGAAGATGAAGTTGATCGCGTCCCCGAAGACGCTCAGCACGCCGAGATGGAGCACGGGGCTCAAACCCTCGCCTCCATCGTCGGCCTTCGCCACGGCGCGAGCAGGCGCTGGGCGAGCAGCAGGAGGATGTCGAGGACGATCGCCATCAGGATCGAGAGGCCGCCGGCGAGCACGATGTTCGTCTTGAAGTCGATCTGCTGGTAGAGCGGCTGGCCGAGCGTGTTGACGTTCGCGAACACCATCAGCGTCGAGATCGCGACCGTGGAGACCGTCGCGATCCGGAGGCCGGCGATGATCTCCGGCAGCGCCAGCGGCAGCTCCACCCGCCAGAGCAGCTGCCGGTCGGTCATCCCCATCCCGCGGCCGGCGTCCCGGCTCTCGACCGGAACGTTCGCGAGCCCGGCGACGATGTTCCGGTAGATGATCTGCAGGGTGTAGACGGAGAGCACGATGATCGCCGTCGTCCAGCCGAGGCCCGTGATCGGCAGCAGCAGGAAGATGAAGGCGAGCGAGGGGATCGTGTAGAGGACGCCCGTCGCGCCGGTGAACGTCGGGATCAGCCAGCGCTGGCGGTGGGAGAGGATCGCGAAGGCGAACGCGACCGCGAAGCCGATCGCCACGGCGATCAGGACGAGCAGCAGCTGGTTGAGAAGGGGCGTCGTGTAGCGGTCGAAGTTGTCGACGGCCCACTGAAAGCAGAAGACCTTCCCCTCCTGCGCCTGGCAGGGGGCGTTGGCGCCCGTCCGGTTGTGGATCGTCACCTGCCCGAGCAGCGGGGCGAGCTGGAGGGCGGCCGCGGTCATTCGCCGACCGGGTGCTCGACCGGCCGCTCGATCGCGGAGTGCTCCTCGACCTTCGCCTCGGGCGAGCCGAGGAACTCGGAGATGATCTCGACCGAGAGCACGC
>DATBHQ010000155.1:0-12527 GCA_036557385.1 Solirubrobacterales bacterium
TCCTCGAGCGCCGCGCGCACCTTCGAGCGAGCCCGGTGGAGGAGTACCCGCTGGTTGCCATCGGTGATCCCGAGCACCTCGGAGACCTCCATCGGCTCCCAGCCGTCCACGTCCCGCAGCAGGATGACGTCGCGCTGTGCCTCAGGCAGCTCGTCGATGGCCATCTCGATCACGCCGAGCGTCTCCCTCTCCAGCAGCCTGTCCTCCGGCCAGCCGACCGGAGGCGCTGCCCAGGCTCCGGGGTGCGGTGAGTCCGGCCCGAGAAAGCGGTCCGGATCCACCGACGGCTCGTCGTCCTCCGGCCTCGCGCCGGCGAGCGAGGAAAAGGGAACGATGCGCCCGTCTCGCTGGCCGCGCGTCTTGGCGCGGTTGGTGAGGATGCGGAACAGCCAGGTCTTCAGGCTGGAGCGCTCCTCGAAGCGGTCGATCCCGTTGAGCACGGCGAGCCAGGTCTCCTGTACGACCTCCTCCGCGGTGGCGCGGTCGCGGACGTACATCTGGGCGACCCGGAGCATCGTCATGCCGTAGCGGTCGATCAACTCGACGAAGGCGGACTCATCGCCGCCGCGCAGTCGCTGGACCAGTTCATGGTCTTCGGTCATCTCGCCGGCCCGCACCGTTACAGGTTTTTCCGCTTAGGTTCGGCAAAGGTCACGGCGGGACCCTCGGCCCCATGGCTGGCGCTGGTGAGGGCGGCCCGGTGCGCCTGGCGATCCTGCTCGGCTCGGTCGCCGCGCTCTCGCTGGTCGGCCTGCACAGCCTGAGCGGGGGCGCATCCGCGAGCCATCGGCTCGGGGGCCCCGACAGCCCGGGCAAGATCGTGGCCCTCGCCGTGCGGCGGAGCCTTCCCGCATCCGTCCGCCGGGCGCTCGCCGCGCCGCCGGCCAGGCACAGGATGAAGCTGCGGGTCCCGGTGAAGGCGGCCGGGATCGCGAGGGTGGGCGAGCTGACCTACGCGCTTGGCGGGGTCCTCGCGAACGGCAGGCCCACCGACCTGATCCAGATGTACAACGCCCACACGCACCGTTCGCGAACCGTCGCCAGGCTGCCGCGGCCGGTCTCGCACGCGGCCGCAATCACGCTCGATCGCTTCGTCTACCTGGTCGGCGGTCTGACCGCAGGGTCCCCGACGAGGGCGATCATCCGCTTCGCTCCGGGGCGGGGCACAGTGGTCCTCGCGGGGCACCTGCCGGTTCCCGTCAGCGAGGGTGTCCCGGTGGCCTCGCGCGAGCGCCGCGGCTACCTGGTCGGCGCCACCGTCCCGGGGCCCGCGCGGCTCAACCTCGAGCTCACCCTGCGCCGGCGGGGGCATTGACGGATCGGACATGCGGCTATCCGGCCGCAGGGCGTAACCCACTGGGCACGCGCGGCGCTCTCTGAGGCGACCGTGCAATCGAAGGCGGAAGCCAGAGGCCCGCCGAGGAGGTCGCAGAGAGATGAAGAGGACCGGAAGCGTCGTCTTGTGTTGCCTCGGCGTCGGGGCCATCGGCGCAGGCGCGGCGCTCGCGGACAGCGGCAAGGCGAGCCCGAACTCCAACCGGATCGCGGCTCAGGAGTGCACGACCGAGCTGCACGCGATGGGCGCCAAGGCCTTCAAGGGCCTGTACGGGGATCAGCCCAAGGGGCAGCACGCGATGCGGAACTGCCAGCGCAAGCACGGCAAGTCGGCCGGCAAGGTCGCGGGGAACGCGGCCCAGCAGTGCAAGGCGGAACAGGCTGACCCGGACTTCGCGGCCGGTCATGGCGGAATGACCTTCGACCAGGTCTACGGGACCAATCACAACGGCAAGAACTCGTTCGGCAAGTGCGTGAGCGCCAAGGCCCAGGCGATGCAGGCGCAGCGCGAGGAGAACCTGCGGAACGCAGCGCAGCAGTGTCGCGCCGAGCGGGGCGACGCTAGCTTCGCCGGGAGCCACGAGGGCCAGTCGTTCAACGGGTTCTACGGCACGAACCGCAACAACCGAAACGCCTTCGGGAAGTGCGTGTCACAGAAGGCGAAGGCGCAGGGAGCCACGCCGACGGCGTAGCGGCGCTCGCCGCGCGATACTGGGCGGCGATGTCGGAGGAGAACGTCGAGGTCCTGCGCCGGGGCTACGCGGCCTTGGCAAAGGGAGGAGTCGATCAGATGCTCGAGCTCACCGATCCGGAGTTCGAGCTGATCACGCCGGCCTCGCTCGCCTCCGAGCCCGGCACCTTCCGAGGACATGACGGCGTGCGGGCCTGGTTCGCCTCCTTCGACGGTGTGATGGAGGGGGTCCAGCTCGAGGGGAGGACGTTCGCTGCGTTCGGCGACAACGTGCTGGTGGAGACGGTGCTGCGCGCCCGCGGGCGGGCGACGGGGATCGATACCGAGCAGCGCGCGTTTCTCGTCTGGACGGTCCGCGACGGCCTGGTGGTACGGGGCGAGGCCTTCGCCGAGCGCGAGGACGCCCTGGAGGCCGCGCAGTCGGGTAGATGAGCAATTCCACGACCACGCGCACGCGGATGACGCGCCTGGCGCTTCGCAGCTCTTCGTCCTCGGCCGCTCGCGTGGCGCTGCCACGCCACGCGGCCTGCGTCCTCGATCTGCTCGGCCAGCCGCGCTCCCGCGCACACGCGGCCGTGGAATCTCTCATCTAGCGCTCAGCCGCTCTCGGCGTCGACGCGGCTTTCGCCAGCCGCGCTGACCGCAGCGTCGATCGTGGCGGTGAGGGCGGGAGCCACCACGGCGACCACCCGCTCGCGATCGACGTTCTCGGCGAGCGCGGTCTCGATCACCGTCTCCACGTAGGCGAGCAGGCCGTCGATCGCGGTGTGCACGATCGGCGGCGGCTTCGAGTTGCCGAGCTGATTGAGGGCGATCATGGAGATGACCCGCTCCCGGTACCCCGACGCGATCTCCAGGAGCCTCGGGTCGACGATGCCGCGGCTCTGCCGGTAAAGACGCCAGGCATCGGTCGGCTCGGAGGCGTGGTCCATCATCCGGCTGAGGTTGGCTGCGAGCCGCTCCGGCAGGGGAATGTCCAGATCGGTCACCCAGCCGCTGGAGAGCACCTCGCCCGCCCGGTGGACCGCGGCCTCCAGCAGCTCCTGGCGCCCCCCCGGGAAGTAGTGGTAGACGAGGTTGCGGGTGACGCCGGCCTCGTTCGCCACCGCCTCGAAGGCGAGTCGCTCGTGTCCCTCGCGCGCGGCGACAGCCAGGGCCGCCTCGATCAGCTGCTCTCGGCGTTCCGCCGGTGGCAGCCGTCGAGCTGTCGAACTCGCCGCCATTCGGCGATCACGTTACAACTTATTTAACAGATGCACAACTTGTGCAGACTGTGCAATAAGCTGTCGGCGCGCGAGCAGCGCGAGATGGGCGCGGTTGGGATCGAACCAACGACCTCTCCCGTGTGAGGGGAGCGCTCTCCCGCTGAGCTACGCGCCCGGGGCCCGGCGGATGATACGCCCGGCAATCCGCCTCGTCCCGGCCAAGTAGGCGCCGGGCGACGGAATACGGTGCTCGGAGTTGCCTCGGCGTCTCCATAGGCTAGGACTGGCCGCCGCCCACCACAAGTGGGTCTTCCTGCTGCTCTGGGTCGTCACCCTGGTGATCTTCCTCGGCCTCTACAAGAGCGCCGGGTCCAACACGAGCAACAACCTGGACCTGCCGGGCACCGACAGCCAGGCCGCCACCGACCTGCTCGAGGATCAGTTCCCGCCACAGCAGAACGGCAAGAACCCGATCGTCTTCCGGGCGACGACCGGAAAGGTCACCGACCAGGCCAACAAGCAGGCGATCCAGCAGTCCTACAAGAACATCAAGGCGCTGCCGCACTTCGACAGCGCCGTGAGCCCCTTCAGCCAGGAGGGGCAGGCCCAGATCTCGAAGGACAAGAAGACGGCGTTCATCGCCGTCCTGCTCAAGGTCCCGAACTCCGAGATCACCGAGGGGCTCGCCGAGAAGTACCTGAACGCGGCCGAGCCCGCGCGCAGAGCCGGAATGAAGGTCGCGGCCAGCGGCCAGATCGGATCCGAGCTCTCCGAGCCGGAGACCGAGAGCTCGGAGCTCGTCGGCCTGAGCGCCGCGCTGATCATCCTCGCGTTCACCTTCGGGGCCCTGGTTGCGGCGGGCATGCCGATCCTCTCCGCGGTGCTCGGGCTGCTGGTCGGGATCTCCCTGATCGGGCTGCTCGGGCACGTGACGACGGTGCCCACGATCGCGCCGACGCTCGGGACGATGATCGGCCTCGGGGTGGGGATCGACTACGCGCTCTTCCTCGTCAGCCGCTACAGAGCCGAGAGGGCGGAGGGCAGGGAGGTCGACGATGCCATCGCCACGGCCGTCTCGACCTCCGGGACGGCGATCGTGTTCGCGGGCGGGACCGTGGTGATCGCCCTCGTCTCGCTGCTGGTCGCCGGGATCCCGCTGGTGACCTCACTCGGCTATGCATCCGCCTTCTCGGTGGTGACCGCGGTGCTGGCAGCCATCACCCTGCTTCCGGCACTGCTCTCCGCGGTCGGCCGTCATATCGACTCGGTCCGCGTTCCGGCCTTCCTGCGGCCGAAGAAGAAGCCGCCCGACCAGGGCTTCTGGGGAGCCTGGGGCCGGTGGGTGACCACGCATCCCTGGATCGCGGTCGGCATCACGGTGTTGATCCTCGGCATCCTCGTGATCCCCTTCTTCTCGCTCGACCTCGGCCAGGCGGACACGGCCGCGGACCCGAAGTCCACGACCGAGCGCCAGGCCTACGACTACCTCGCGAGCGGCTTCGGCCCCGGATACACCTCTCCGCTCCTGGTCGCGGTCCAGCTGCCGACACCGGCCAAGCCGAGCAGCACCTTCAACAAGCAGTACGCGCGCGCGCAGGACCTGCAGAGCGAGCTCGAGGACGAGCAGGCGACCGGCCAGGCGCAGGCGGCGAGCCTCCAGGCCCAGGGGGACGACCTGGAGGCCGAGCAGGCCCGGCTGCTTGCCCAGAAAGCGTCACTCCAGACGGAGGCCAACAGCCTGAAGAGGCGCAAGGCGTCGCTCAAGCAGAGCGCCAAGAAGCTGAAGAAGCAGAGCACGGTGCTCTCCCAGGCGCAGAAGCTGACGAACCGGGCGCAGGCCCTGGCCACCGAGGCGGCGGCGCTCGCCAGCCAGGCCAGCGTGATCGTGGCGCAGCTCCAGCAGCACCCGACCCCGGAGCTGGTGCGGGAGCTCAAGGAGGTGAACGCCCAGATGCAGGACCTGAAGCTCCAGGGGAACGAGCTCAAGGCCGAGTTCGCCGACCTCCAGAGCGAGGCGTCGAAGGAGGGCGGGAAGGCGTTCGCCCTCGCCGCGGCGGCGGCCTCGGCGGCGAAGCAGGCGATCACCCTGGTCCAGGAGAAGAACCAACTGACCCTCGACGCGGCCGACGCCCAGGTGCAGGCGGCCCAGCTCCAGACACAGAAGGCGCAGCTCGAGTCCCTCCAGCAGCAGGCCGACGCGCAGCAGCAGCAGGCCGAGAAGCTGAAGACCACCCTGACGAACGAGCTGACCGCCGCCGGCGGAGACAAGCGCGGCACCGACACCCGCCTTGTGGATCTCCAGAACGCCCTCAAGGGGACCATCGGGGTGCAGGTGGTCTCGCCGCCGACGATCAACAAGTCGGGGCAGGCGGCGCTGTTCAACGTGGTCCCGAAGACCGACCCGGCGGATGAGAAGACGTCGAAGCTCGTGACGACGATCCGCGACTACGTCATCCCGCAGTCGACGCAGGGGACGGGTCTCGAGGTGCACGTGGGGGGCTCGACGGCCTCCTACGTCGATCTCGCGGCGGGGATCTCGTCCAAGCTCGGGCTGGTGATCTTCACCGTGATCGCCCTCGGCTTCGTGGTCCTGCTGATGGCCTTCCGGTCGATCGCGATCCCCGCGCAGGCCGCCTTCGCGAACGTCTTCTCGGTCTGCGCCGCGTTCGGGGTGGTCACGGCGCTCTTCCAGTGGGGATGGGGCGTGGGCCTGGTCGGCATCGACACGCCGAATGACGGGGTGCCGATCGCGAGCTACGTCCCGCTGATCATGTTCGCGGTGCTCTTCGGGCTCTCGATGGACTACCAGGTCTTCCTGATGAGCCAGATCGAACACGCTCGGGTGAGGTATCCGGACGACCACCGCAAGGCGGTCGCCGTCGGGCTGGCCGGCGGCGCCCGCGTGATCAGCGCGGCGGCGCTGATCATGATCGCGGTGTTCGCCAGCTTCATCCTCAACGGGGACCCGACCGTGAAGCAGTTCGGCGTCGGGCTGGCGGTCGGAGTGGCGCTGGCGGCCCTGACCGTCATGATGCTCGCCCCGGCACTGCTCGTCCTGGTCGGCAGGCAGGGCACCTGGTGGGTCCCGAAGTGGACGGAGCGCGTCGTCCCGCACATCGACATCGAGGGTCAGACCATGGACCGGACCGCCAAGACCCCCGCCGACGAGTGGCCGCAGGAGGGAGATCAGCAGAATGAGGACGATGAGGAGCCGCCGCGTTCGAGCAAGGACTCGATGAAGCTTTGAGCCCTCGGCGAGCCGAGAACCCGCCGCTGGACAGCGAGCACCTGGCGGGCGATCCGATCGAGCAGTTCGCGACCTGGTTCGATGACGCGCAGCGGGCGGCGCCCCTGCCGGAGGCGATGACCCTCGCCACGGTCGACGCCGACGGGTCCCCCGACGCGCGCATGGTGCTGCTCAAGGGGTTCGGGCCGGACGGCTTCCGCTTCTTCACCAACTATGAGAGCGCCAAGGGCGACCAGCTCGCGGCGAGCCCGCGGGCGGCCCTGATCCTCTACTGGCGCGAGCTCGACCGCCAGGTGCGGGTCCGGGGGCAGGTGGAGCGCCTCACGGCGGCGGACTCGGACGCCTATTTCTCCAGCCGCCCACGCGACAGCCAGATCGCCGCGGCGATCTCGCCGCAGAGCAGGCCGATCGAGCGCGATGAGCTCGAGCGTCGCTATGCCGAGCTCGCCTCACAGCTCGGGGACTCGAACCCGGAGCGGCCGGAGCACTGGGGTGGCTATCTGCTCCGCCCGGAGGTGATCGAGTTCTGGCAGGGCCGCCACGGCCGCATGCACGACCGCTTCCGCTACACGCGCATGGACGGATGGTGGGAAATCGAGCGGCTCGCCCCGTGACGCATTAGGGTGGTCGCCGACCGCCCGAGGGGCGGCGGTCCGAGGGGGGCTTTGCGAGGAGGAGGAGGAGGAGGAGGAGAAAATGGGTTTGACCGCGGAGCAGGTCAATGAGCAGGCGATGAGCGTGGCTTCGTCGGCTCTCAACGACTCGGTGGTCGCTGCGGCTCATTGCGAGCAGGTCACACAGGACCAGCGGCTGAAGGCAGCCGGGGTTGGCGGCGGCTCACGTATGGCGGCGAAGTTCGGCACGAAGCTCGGCGGAGGGTTGATGCCGAGCGTCGGCAACATGGCGAAGGGCCTGCAGGGCGCCGGGCTGCCGGAGAGCTTCATCCTGGCCGTGACCTCCGATCAGATCGTCGCGCTCGAGGAGAAGGAGAAGAAGGGCCAGCTCAAGGAGGGCAAGGTCCTGAAGTCCTGGGGTCGCCAGGAGATTCGCGCCAGCATGGGAAACGACGTGATCGGCGCGGTCTCCGGTACGCCCGACGACCGGCAGGTGATCACCCTGTACCTGCCGCTCGACGGGTCGAAGAGCAAGTACCTGGCTGCCGCCGCTGAGATGCAGGCCAAGGCCGGCGTCACCGGCCAGCCGACCAACTTCCAGATTGCGAAGGACGAGGCAAGCAATGCCCTCGCCAAGGAGCTGGTCGGGGACATCCCGGCGACGCCGAACGTCCAGATCGGCAACATGAACCTCGGTCAGATGGCGGGGATGCAGATGCCGGGTCAGGCGGCCGCCCCGGCCGACTCCACGGCGCAACTCGAGAAGCTCGCCAAGCTCCACGCGAGCGGCGCGCTGACCGACGAGGAGTTCGCGGCCCAGAAGGCCAAGATCATCGGGAGCTGAGCTCGCTCAAGCGTCGTCTCAGGAACCGCTGCTCGACGGGATTCCCGGCCAGCTCGAGGGCCCGTGAGTACGCCTCGCGGGACTCGTCGGTGCGCCCGGCGCGGCGCAGCAGATCGCCGCGCGCGGACCAGAAGGGCTGGTAGCCCGAGAGCTGCTCGGCCAGCTCGGGGTCGTCCATCAGCTCGAGGGCCCTCTCCGGCCCCTCCGCCATGGCGATCGCGGCCGCGCGGTTGAGCTCGATCACCGGCGAGGGCTGGGCACGGGCGAGCAGCTCGTACAGGGACACGATCCTTCGCCAGTCGGTCTCAGCGGGCCCCGCGGCCCGCGCGTGCTCCGCCGCGATCGCCGCCTGTAGGACGTAGGGCCCGGCCGGGCCGAGGCGCGAGGCGCGCTCCAGCACGCCGAGCCCCGTCTCGATCTCGCGGCGGTCCCACAGGGACCGGTCCTGGTCCTCCAGCAGCACCAGCTCACCATGCTCATCGACGCGGGCGTCGCGCCGGGAGTCCTGGAGCAGCATCAGCGCCAGCAGTCCCAGCCCCTCGGGCTCGTCCGGCATCAGGCGGGCCAGCGTCCCGGCCAGCCGGATCGCCTCTCCGGAGAGCTCCCGCCGCACGAGCGCCTCGTCGGTGGTCGCCAGGTAGCCCTCGTTGAAGATCAGATAGAGGCAGGCGAGGACCGACTGGAGCCGATCGGGCAGGTCGTGATCAGCCGGGACCTCGTAGGGGATGTTGGCCGCCTTGATCTTGCGCTTCGCCCGCACCAGCCGCTGCGCCATGGCGGGCTCGCTCACCAGAAACGCCCGGGCGATCTCCGGAGTGGCAAGGCCGCCGAGGGTGCGAAGTGTGAGCGCCACCCTCGCCTCGGGGGCGAGCGCCGGATGGCAGCAGGTGAATATCAGTCTCAGCTGGTCGTCGGGAATCACGTGCGGTTCATCGGGTTCGTCGTCCTCGCTTGGAGGCGGTGGCTCGAGGGACTGCAGCTCCTCCTGCTTCTCGACACCGCGGCGCTCCCGCCGCAGCCGGTCGATCGCCTTGTTCCGCGCCGTGGTCGTGATCCAGGCGCCGGGGTTGTCCGGGATCCCGCGCTCGGGCCAGACCTGCATGGCGACCACGAACGCCTCCTGCACGGCGTCCTCGGCGAGGTCGAAGTCGCCGAGGACGCGGATCAGGGTGGCGGTGGCGCGTCCGGACTCGTGCCGGAACAGGCGATCGACCAGCTCAGGCGACGCCTCCGTCAGGCGGTCGCTTCCTGGACGAGGTTCCCGGCTTCGTCGAAGACCAGCACGGGTCGGATCTCGACCGAGCCGACCTGCGACCCCGGGATCTTGGCCGCCCACTCGATCGCCTCGTCGAGGTCCTTGCAGTCGAGCACGTAGAACCCGCCCAGGGCCTCCTTGGTCTCGGCGAAGGGGCCGTCAACGACGGAGCGCTCCCCGTCGCGAACCCGGACGGTCGTGGCGGTCTGGCTCGGGTGGAGGCCGTCTCCGGCGACGAAGACGCCCTTGTCCTGCATCTCCTGCGTGACCTCCGCGTAGGCCCGGCTCATCGCCTGTGCCTGCTCCGGGGTCGCGGTCTCCAGGGCGGCCTCGTCCCGGTAGATCGTGAATGCGTACCTCATGCTCAGCTCCTTCTCTCGGGCGGCGCAATATCGCCGCGTTCACCCTAACGACGAACGCCCGCCGGAGAAATCGACCGCCGTGCCGGGTCAGGCGGAGTTGCCGAGCACGCGCAGGACCTCGGCGAGCGAGGTGATCCCCTCGCGCACCTTCGCCATGCCGTCCTCGTTGAGGCGATGCATGCCGTTCGCCACGGCTGCCTGCTCGATGTCGCCACTCGAGGCCTTGGAGAGGATCAGGGAGCGGATCTCGTCGTTCACCACCAGCACCTCGTAGAGGCCGATCCGCCCCGCGTAACCGCTGCCGTTGCAGGTGACGCAGCCGACCGGCTCGCAGACCTCGGCGCCGGCCTCGCCGGCTCCGATCTGCTCGAGTTCGTCGTCGCTGAGCTTGGCCGGCGCCTTGCACTTGGAGCAGAGCCGGCGGGCGAGCCGCTGGGCCACGATGCACTCGATCGCCGAGGCGATCAGGAATGGCTCGACCCCCATGTCGATCAGCCGCGCCGCGGCGAGCGAGGCGTCGTTCGTGTGCAGCGTGGAGAGGACGAGGTGGCCGGTGAGCGCCGCCTCCATCGCGATCTGCGCGGTCTCGCTGTCGCGGATCTCCCCGACCATCAACGCGTCGGGGTCGGCGCGGACCATCGCCCGCAGCCCGGACGCGAAGGTGAGCCCGGCGCCGGGGTTGACATGGATCTGCTTGACGCCCTCGACCTCGTACTCGACCGGGTCCTCGATGGAGATCAGGGTCTTCTGAGGGGAGTTGACGGCGGCAAAGAGCGAGTAGAGCGTCGTGGTCTTGCCCGCTCCGGTCGGCCCGGTCGCGAGCACCGCGCCCTGGATCTGGCCGACCGAGCTCAGCAGCAGCTCGCGGTCCTCCACCCGCATCCCGAGCCCCTCCAGATCGAGCTCCACGCGCCCCTTGTCGAGGATCCGCATCACCACGGACTCACCGCGGACGACGGGCAGGGTGGTTACCCGGATATCGATCTGGCGGTCCTCGACCTTCAGGGCGACCCGGCCGTCCTGCGGGGTGCGCCGCTCCGCGATGTCGAGCTCGGCCATGATCTTGATCCGCGAGACCAGCCCGGCGACGAGGCTCTTCGGGACCGTGGTCGAGTCGATCATCACTCCGTCCACCCGGTAGCGGACGTCCATCGCGCCCCTGCTCGGGTCGAAGTGGATGTCCGACGCGCCGCGGTTGACGGCGTCGGCGATCACCGAGTGGACGAGCTTCACCACCGGGGCCTCCGCAGCCGAGGCCCGCAGCTCGAGCAGCTCCGTACGGCCGGACTCCTCGTCCTCGTCCTCGACCTCGCTGACGGAGCCGCTCAGCTTCGAGAGCCGGTTGATCAAGGCGTCGATGCCCTCGGGCGTCGCGATCGCGCGGCGGACCTCATGCCCGGTCGCCAGCGCGATGTCGTCGGCCCCGAGCACGTTCGAGGGATCCGCCGTCGCGACGAGCAGAACCCCCTCGTCCAGGAAGGCGATGGGAACCGCGCGGCAGCGACTCGCCTCCGCGGAGTCGATCAGGTTCGCCGCGGCCTGGTCCACCTCGAACTCGTTGAGGTCGACATAGTCGAGCGAGTTGCGGTCGGCGAGGATCCGGGCGAGCTGGGCCGAGTCGATGATCCCGCTCTCCACGAGGAGCGCGCCCATCGGCACGTGCGCCTCCCGCTCCTGGGCCATCACCTGCTCGACGAGCTCGCGATCGACGAAGCCGAGCTCGACCGCGACGTCGCCGAGGCGGCGCCGGGGATCCTTGTTGCCGGATGGCGGGGTGACCCCGGGCATGGGTTTGCGGGGGCTCGCGGCAGCCGTGTCCGTCGTGCTGGTCACCTCGGCTATATCGGCCGCTTCGACCGATTCATGAATAGGGTTGCCGTCCCATGGCCGAGAGCGACGCCAGGACGGTCGTCTTCTTTCCCGAGGGGGCTTTCGGGCCGACCAACAACTGCGTCGGCATCGGCGAGGTCCTGCGGCGCCGCGGCCACCGCGTGGTCTTCGTAGTGGAGGAGTCCTTCGCCGGGACGCTGGAGGAGAAGGGCTTCGAGGAGCGGCTCATGCGGCTCGCCCCGCCGCCGGAGGTTCCCGAGGAGCCGGGGCAGTTCTGGAAGGACTTCATCCGCGACACGGCGCCGGTCTTTCGCAAGTCGACCTTCGACCAGCTCTCGGAGTTCATGGCGCCGACCTGGGAGGCGCTGCTCGACGGGGCCCGCTACGTGGACGAGCGGCTGGTCGAGATCTTCGACGAGGTCCAGCCGGACGTGATCGTCGAGGACAACGTCTGCGCCTTCCCGGCGATCCCCGCGAGCAGCCGCCCCTGGGTGCGGATCGTCTCCTGCAACCCGCTCGAGCTCAAGGACCCGGAGCTGCCGCCGCCCTACGCCGGGCTCCCGCTCGCCGACCGCTCCTCCTGGGACGAGTACCGCGCCGAGTACCGGCGGGCGACCGGGGAGATGCAGGCCGGCTTCAGCGAGTTCTGCACCGAGCGCGGCGCGCCGCCGCTGCCCGACGGCGAGATGATCCACAGCTCGGACTGGCTCAACCTCTACCTCTATCCGGCCGAGGTCGACTATCCGCGCGCGGAGCCCCTCGGGCCCACCTGGCACAACCTCGAGTCGAGCGTCCGGTCGACCGACGCGGGGTGGAGGGTGCCGCCGGAGCTCGCCGACGGCGCTGGCGCGCTGATCTACGTCAGCCTCGGGTCGCTCGGCTCGGGCGACGTGCCGCTGATGAAGAGCCTGGTCGCGGCGCTGGCGGAGACGCCGCACCGCTACGTCGTCTCCAAGGGCCCGCAGCACGCCGAGTACGAGCTCGCCGACAACATGGTGGGGGAGGAGTTCCTGCCCCAGGTCTCGGTGCTGCCGCAGGTGGACCTGGTGATCACCCACGGCGGCAACAACACGACCACGGAGTCGCTGCACTTCGGCAAGCCGATGATCCTGCTGCCGATCTTCTGGGACCAGCACGACAACGC
>DATBHQ010000156.1:0-3760 GCA_036557385.1 Solirubrobacterales bacterium
CATCGCGACGCTTCATGTGCATCTCCTCGGCGAGCTCGGTGGGCGTCAGGTGAACGGACATGTAGCCACTCCTCTCCTCGTGATCGCCGGAAAAGCCAGGAGAGCATGTATATCGCTTCACGGCGACGTGTCAATGTTTTCTCCGGAACGAGCGGGGATTTTGCGGGCTGGATCTAGATCGGATTGGGCACGTCGATGAACTCGTGCTCGATCTCGAAGCGCTCGGCGACCAGCTCCCCCAGCCGGCGGATCCCGAACGTCTCCGTCGCGTAGTGGCCGCCGGCGAGGAAGTGAACGCCGTACTCGCGCGCCTCGCCCATGACGGGCTCGCTCGGCTCGCCCGTGACCAGCGCGTCGAGGCCGAGCGGACCGGCCTCGTGCAATGCGAACCCGCCCCCGCCGGTGACGATCCCGACCGTCGAGATCCGGTCCGGGCCGGCGTCGAAGACCAGCGGATCCTGCCCGACCGCTGCGGCCAGCCGCGTCCGCAGCTCTTCGATCCCGATCGGCTCGCTCGTCCGGCCGATCACGCCCACGGCCGAGCCCTTCGCTTCCCCGAACGGCCGGTCATCCGCGTCGAGCTCGAGCGCGTCGCGGAGCAGGGCGTTGTTGCCGATCTCGGGATGAGCGTCGAGCGGCAGGTGGTAGGCGGCGAGGGAGGCGTCCGAGCAGAGCAGCGCGCGCAGCCGGGAGGCCATCGGCACCGAGAGGGCCGAGAGGGAATCCCCCCAGAGCAGCCCGTGGTGGGTCATGACGAGCTCCGCGCCCGCCGCGACAGCCCGCTCGAGCGTCTCCAGGTTCGCGCTCACGCCCGTCGCCACCTTGCTGACCTCGGCGCGGCCCGGGACCTGGAGCCCGTTGGGGCCGTAGTCGTCGAAGGACCCGCAGTCGAGGAGGTCGTCGCAGTAGCCGAGGATCTCGTCGCGGTCCGCCATTCCCCGGCACATCTACCATGCCCAGCCCCGTGAACACCGATCAACCACGCAGGCGTCCACGCCTCATCGGGCTGCTCGTGCTGGCGCTCTGCGTCGGCCTGCTCGGCTTCGCGATCGTCAGCCTCTCGGTCGGCAGCGGCGGGGGGGACGACGAGATCAAGATCACCGGGGCCGAGGAGGTGCAGAGCCTCGTGGGCGGCATCCCGCAGGATGGCGCCAGGCTCGGGTCCTCCGACGCGCCGGTGACGATCCAGGTGTTCAACGACCTCTCCTGCGATCCCTGCTCGGACTGGAACCAGGACGTCATCGCCCCTCTGATCCGGGGCCCGGTGCGCAGCGGCGACGTCCAGCTCATCTACCACAACTTCCCGATGACGGAGTCGGGCTTCTTCCTCGGCGCCTACGCGGCGGTCGCTGCCGCGAAACAGGACTACGAGTGGCAGTTCATCGAGCTCTTCTTCAGAAACCAGGACGAGGCCGAGAAGCGCGGCGCCGACCAGGAGTTCCTCGACAACATCGCGCGCGGAGTCGGCGTCACGAACTTCAACGTCGAGCAGTGGCAGCGCGACATGAAGGACGACGACATCCAGACGACGCTGGACGCCGATGAGAAGATCACCGCGGACCGCCACCTCCCGGTCGGGTCGGCGGTGGTGGTGGGCGGGCCGAACGGGACCAAGCAGCTGATCCAGTCCCCCTCGCTCGAGGACGTCCAGGCGGCGGTGAGCGAGGTCAGCTGAGCAGTATCCTTGCCGGCGGGGTTGAGGATGAGAGGTAAAGGCGATCAGAGCGGTGGGAGCTCGGTCGGTTCGCTGCGCCTCGAGCCGGGGAGGCACCGATCGCCCGCCGATGGCGTCTGCGTGGTGGAACTGGCCTCGATGATCGGTGGCGAGCACTTCTCGGACCGCCCCGACTGCGTCTGTCCGGTGATCGGCGCCTTCCTGCGAAGCTGGAACGACGCCGTGGGCTACGCGGACCGCCAGCGCCTCGAGCCCTACGCCTCCCTCGTCGTGGGCACCGGCGGGGAGCGCAGGATCAGCAGGATCCGGCGTGACCTCTGCCTGAGCTACTCGGGCGCGCCACTCGACCGCGGTCCGCTTCGGCGCGCCGCCGCCCGCTTTCGCATGCGGATGCGGATCGCGTGGACCGTCGGCTTCTTCCCGTCCATCTGGCTGAAGGAGGGCGCGGGCGCCTACGCGGCGCGCGTGTGCTTCGAGCGCGGCGGGAGCCAGGAGGCGTTCAAGCTGCTCGATCGGCTGCTCGGCGTGGGCTCCTCGCCGGCTCCCCGGCTGGCCAACGGGAACGGCAACGGGAACGGCAACGGCCATCCGGACCAGATCGCGCTCCGCGCGACGATCATCGCGCGCGAGCGCGCTAGAAGCCGCGCCGCTCGCGAATCCGGTTCACGGAGCGACGGAGCTGAGGATCGCCCCCGCGAGCGGCAAGCTGGCCCGCCACGCGCAGGTTCCTGAAAGTGAAGAGGGCGGCGAGGCCGCCCACCACGGCCGTCACCGCCGCCATTTGCCCGGGCGAGATCGTCGCCACCACGACGAAGAAGCCATAGAGCACCACGCTGCCGATCACGACGAGCCAGAAAGACAACCGCAGCCGACCGATCACTCCCATGAGACTCAGCCCAGCGTACTAACCTCCCCCGGGACCGGGGAGGGTCCGACTCACACATGGAGGGCTGACTTGAAGGGCTTGCCCGCCGGCAGACCCAACCGACGCCGTGCCAGGTGGCCGACCGCCGCCGCTTTTGCGCTGGCCGCGATCGTGGCCCTGGCCTCGGCGCCCGCGGCCGGGGCGAATGTGGTCGTCGGTCAGCTTCCCGCGACGGCGCCCGCGCCCACCTGCTCGACGACCGCCGACTACCTGCAGCCCAGCATCACGGGCGGCAACCTCTACAACGTGAGGCAGGCGGGGACGATCACCTCCTGGTCGACGAGATCGTCGGGTGACGACGCGACCTACGTCTTCAAGGTCTTCCGCAGGACGAGCGACCCGGACGTCTTCCAGGTGATCGCCCGTGGCTCGCCGCACGAGCTCACCCCGGGCGTCAATACCGTGCGCGTCAACATCGCGGTTCGCTCCGGCGACATCATCGGCCTGAACGAGAGCGGTGATGCGAACTCGTGCACGTTCCCCGTGTTCGGCGACGGGGTCCTCAGTCGCGGCGGGAGCCTCGGGGTGGGCACCTCGGGCGCCTTCCTGCCGCTGAGCAACGTCCGGCTCAACCTCTCGGCGGTCCTCGTCCCCTCCAACGACTTCACGGTGGCGTCCATCAAGCGGGACCCCAAGCACGGCACGGCGACGCTGAACCTGAACGTCCCCAATCCGGGCGTGGTCACGTTCTCCGGGAAGGCGATGAAGAAGCGCCCCTCGAAGAACGTCGCGGTCGCCGGGTCAGTCCACTTCGCCATCTCCCCGGTGGGACAAAGGAAGCGCAAGCTTGAGAAGAGGGGGAAGCTGACGGTGCTCCCGACGCTGACCTTCTTCCCCGCCGGCGGCGACCCGGCCAGCCAGACCTTTCCGGTGAAGCTGAAGCAGCGGAAGCGCCGACCTAGACTGCCGTCCGAATGAAGCGCCGGGCATTCCTGGCAGGGCTGTTGGCGATCGCGCTGGTGGTCCTCGCGGTGGTGCTGATCAGCCCGGGGGGCGGCGGGGATCAGGTCGCCGTCGTCCATGGGCGACCGTTCACGGGGGTCGCGGGGGTGACACGGAGCGTCGCGGCGATCAATGCGCAGCAGCGCTATCTCGACGCCCACCCCGAGATCGAGCGCCGGCGCGACCGTGAGCTCGCGGCCGATGAGGCGGCCCGGGAG
>DATBHQ010000157.1:0-15350 GCA_036557385.1 Solirubrobacterales bacterium
CCGATCCATCTCGGCATCACCGAGGCCGGGACGAAGTGGTCCGGGTCCCTGAAGTCCTCGGTCGGCCTGGGCACGCTGCTCGCCGACGGGGTCGGCGACACGATCCGGATCTCCCTCTCCACCTTCCACGCCGAGGAGGAGGTCAAGGTCGGCTGGGAGATCCTCAAGGCACTTCATCTCCGCGAGCGCGGCCCGGTCCTGATCGCCTGCCCGACCTGCGGCCGGCTCCAGTTCGACATGGACACCGTGGTCGCCGACATCGAGCAGCGCCTCGAGGGCTACACCGAGCCGATCGAGGTCGCGGTGCTCGGCTGCGCCGTGAACGGGATCGGGGAGGCCTCGCACGCGGACTTCGGCATCACCGGCGCCAAGGACGAGGGCCTGATCTTCGCCCAGGGCAAGCCGCTGCGGAAGGTCAAGCAGGCGGAGCTGGTGGACGCGCTCTTCGCCGAGATCGACAAGACGCTCGACCGCGGCAAGGTCCATGTCGACGAGGACGAGTCACGCGAGGGCGCCGACTGGCTGGCGAAGATCGAGGAGGAGAACGCCGGCGAGCTCACACCGGAGCGGATCGCCCAGATGGAGAAGGCCGAGACCCCCACGGAGTCCGAGCGGGTGCTCGCGGATGCCGAGGGGCCCGAGCTCGAGGAGGGCGAGCCCTACCTGAAGCCCGTCAAGGTGAAGCGGCCCGCGCTCGACGAGGACGCCTCGCCGACCTCGGGCCGCCGCTTCACGCGGGCCTAGTCAGCCTGCGCGCACCGGCAGCTCGAACCAGACGTGCGTGCTGCCCTCGTAGACGCCCCAGCGTGAGGTGAGCTGGTCGACGACTCCGACGCCGAGCTCGCCCGTGGATTTCGTCGCCCGGCGCCTCGGCAGGGCGGCAGCCGGGTTGCCCTGATCGGTCACCTCCCCGTGAATCGTCTCATCGTCGACTGCCAGCGCCACGGTGATCGGCCGTCGTGGACCGTGGGCGACGGCGTTGTTGACCAGCTCGGTGACCACCGCTGTCAGGTCGATCAGCGTGCGCCGGGAGAGGGAGTCCGCAAAGCGCTCGCGGAGCGCCACGCGCGTCCGCCAACCCGCCTCGGTGTCGGGCGAGAGGACGAGACTGAACTCCTCTGGTTGTGCGGGCCCGCTGCTGAGCTGCACAGCCCTCCTGGCGGTGCATGGGGCCCCCTGTGGGGAAACTCTAGTACAGCGGCTGACGGCTGACCAAGGGGCGTTTCGCCTGACCGCGCGGGCGGGAACGATCACCCATGACCGCCAAGGGCATCTCGGCCGAGCGGGTGATCGTGGCCTTCGCCGCGGTGCTGGCGCTGGACAGCGCCGATCTCACCACCCTCGGGGCGGTGGCCACGCACGTGGAGCCCGCGTTCGGGATCGACCATACGGAGCTCGGGCTGCTCGCCACCGTCACGGCCCTGGTCGGGGCGGTCGGGACGCTTCCGGCCGGCGTGCTCGCCGACCGCCTGACGCGAACGCGCCTGCTCGGGGTCAGCATCCTGCTCTGGAGCGTCGCGATGGTCGCCACCGCGCTCGCCCCCACGTACGGTTTCATGCTGTGCAGCCGCGTCGCGCTCGGCGCCGTCACGGCGACCGCCGGGCCGGCCCTGGCCTCCCTGGTCGGCGACTACTTCGTGCCGGGAGAGCGCGCCCGCGTGTACGGCTACATCCTCAGCGGCGAGCTGGTCGGGACCGGGCTCGGATTCGTGGTCAGCGGCCTGATCGCCGACTTCGCCTCCTGGCGGCTCTCCTTCGGCTGGCTCGCGATCTTCGGCCTGGTCGTCGCCTGGCTGGTCGGCAGGCGCACCCCCGAGCCGGCGCGCGACGGCTCGAGCAGGCTCTCGACGTCCGCGAAGGGGGAGGAGCCGGCGCAGATCGAGGGTGCCAAGCGGCTCGCAGCGGAGCGGGGGATTCCGCCGAATCCCGGGCAGGTGCTGCGAAGCGACGCGCGGCGGCTGTCGTTCGGACGCACCGCTCTATACGTGCTGCGCATCCGGACGAACGTCATCCTGATCGTCGCCGGAGCCGTGGGCTATTTCTTCTTCGCGGGCTTGCGGACCTTCGGGCTGATCTTCGCGCGCGGGCAGCTGGGGGCCGGGCAGACCGCGACGATCGCGGTGCTCTTCGTCGCGGGGATGGGCTCGCTGATCGGCGTCGTCGCGAGCGGGCGCATCGCGGATGGACTGCTGAAGCGCGGACGGCTCAACGCGCGCATCGTGGTCGGGGCGGCGGCTCTCTGCCTGGCGCCCCTCCTGGTGGCGCCGGCGCTCTTCGTCGGAACCGTGGTGCTCGCCGTTCCGATCTGGGCCCTGCTGGCGGCGGCGCTGGCCGCTCCCAACCCGCCGCTCGACGCGGGCCGGCTCGACATTGTCCCGGCGGCGATCTGGGGGCGGGCGGAGGCGATCCGGTCGGCCGCCAAGGCGCTCCTTCAGGCCGCCGCTCCGCTGGTCTTCGGTGCCGTCGCGGTCTGGCTCGGGAATGCCGGGAGGATCCCCAGCAACTCCGGAGGGCACATCAGCCCGGCGGTGGTGTCCGGCCTGCGCGATGCCTTCCTGCTGATGCTGATCCCGCTCTTCGCCAGCGGCGCGATCGTCTGGCTCGCCAGACGCACCTACCGCAGGGACGTCGCCACCGCAATGGCCTCCGACGAGGCCCAGCGCCGGCTCGGGGCCCGTCCGCGGGGCAGGACGCGATCCCTCAGTAGGCCTTGGCGAAGACCGCCATCACCCGAGCGGGCCCACCGGTGATCACGCAGCGGGCGTCGGCGGGCAGCTCCTCGTCGAACGGGATCACCCGGACGCTCACGCCGAGCTCGCCCATCGTCTCGATCGTCTCGGGCTCCTCGCTCCACGGCGCCTTCACGAACCCGCCCGACTCCGTCTCCTCGCCGCTGAAGTACTCGCGGAACTCGTCGAGGGTGGATATGTCATCGCGGGTGCGCTCTCGCAGCCGCTCGCTCGCCTGCTGGTAGTAGGTGAGCTGGATGTCGTCGAGGACGCCCGCCGCGGCCTCCGCCGCGCCCTCGCGGGGGATCGCCTCGCGGGCCAGCTCCGGATCGTCGCGCCGCGTCATGGTGACCACGCCCTGCTCGAGGTCCCGCTCGCCGAGCTCGATCACCAGCGGGACACCCTTCCGGATCCATTCCCAGCGCTTGTCCGCGGGCTTGCGCTCGCGCGTGTCCACCTCGGCGCGAACCGGCTCACCGCTCCAGGACTGCCCTGCGATCGCGTCCCGCAGCTCGCGTGCAGCCTCGAGCACGGCGGTTGGGTCGTCCCTGGTGATCGGCACGATCCGGACCTGGCGAGGGGCGATCCGCGGCGGCACCCGCAGGCCGTTGTCGTCGCCGTGGGTCATCACCACGGCGCCCATCATCCGCGTGGAGAGGCCCCAGGAGGTCGTGTAACAGAGCTTTCGCTCGCCGTCCTCGCCCGTGAACTCCATCTCCATCGCGCCGGAGAAGTTCTGCCCGAGATAGTGGGAGGTGCCGGATTGGAGCGCCTTGCCGTCCTGCATCATCGCCTCGATCGAGAGCGTGATCTCCGCTCCGGGGAAGCGCTCGTACTCGGGCTTCTCACCGGCGAGCACCGGGATCGCCAGCACGGATTCGGCGAAGTCACGGTAGACGTGCAGCATCCGGCGGGTCTCCTCGAGCGCCTCCTCGGAGGTCGCGTGAGCGGTGTGGCCCTCCTGCCAGAGGAACTCGGTGGTGCGGAGCAGCACCCGCGGGCGGAGCTCCCAGCGGACGATGTTGCACCACTGGTTGATCATCAGCGGCAGGTCGCGGTAGGAATTGATCCACTTCGCGAACGAGCGGCCGATGATCGTCTCGGAGGTGGGGCGGACCACCAGGGGCTCGGGGAGCTCGGCGGCGGGGTGGAGGGAACCGTCCTCGCCCTGCTCGAGGCGGTGGTGCGTCACCACCGCCATCTCCTTGGCGAAGCCCTCGACGTGCCTGGCCTCCTCCTCGAAGTAGCTCAGCGGGATGAAAAGCGGGAAATAGGCGTTCTCGGCGCCGGTCTCCTTGATCCCGTCGTCGAGCGCGCGCTGCATCAGCTCCCAGATCCCGAAGCCCCAGGGGCGGATGACCATGGCGCCGCGGACGTGGTCGAGCTCCGCCACCTCGGCGTCCCGGACCACGCTCTGGAACCACTGGGGGAAGTCCTCAGCACGGGTGGGGGAGATGCCGGTTTTCGCCTTGCCTTCCATATCCTCGCCGGATTACCGGCGGCCGCGGACAATCCTTGCGTACGCGACGGCGAAAGGGGTTCCGCCGTCAGGTCGGGCTCGATCGCTCGGGGCCCCCGCCGCGGCAGACCCGGCCGGGACAGCCCCTGCGTCCCTGGACGATCCCGAACGCGATCGGCTACCTGCGCCTCGCGGCGCTCCCCGTCTTCCTCTACCTGGCGCTGTCGTCGGGCGACGGGCGCGACCCCTGGGCGGCGGCGATCTTCTGGCTTGTCGCGGTAGGCGACTACGTCGACGGCTTCCTCGCGCGGGCCACCGGCCAGTACAGCCGGATGGGCGCCATTCTCGACCCGATCGTCGACCGGCTCACGATCCTCTGTGGGGTGATCGTCTGCTGGCACTTCGAGCTGCTCCCTCGCTGGGCCCTGGCCGTCCTGGTGGTCAGGGAGGTGGTGACCGCCCTCCTGGCCCAGGTGGCGCTGCGCCGGATCGGCGAGCTGGAGATCAACTGGCTCGGCAGGATCGCGGTGGCGCCGGTGATGGCGTCGATCTTCTTCGCGATGGTCTCCGCCAGCTGGGTGTGGAGCGCGATGCTGATCATCGGCGTCGCACTCGGGGTCCTCGGGACCATCGCCTACGTGCGAACCGGGCTCCGGGAGCTTGCAACGGCGTAGCCAAAACCCTGAAGCCACGGTTGAGGCTGGGCGAACGGACCTATAATCGCCTGCCCAAGTCCCTAGGAGCGGAGGCGTAGGTGGAGGAAGAGACCTTTCCCGATATCGGCTCGATGAACGACCAGGAGCTCAAGGAGCTGATCGACAACCTGACGGCCGAGGAGCAGGAGGTTTCCTACCGCCGCCGCATCCTGCACGGGCAGATCGACATCCTCAGGGCTGAGCTGGTGAACCGCCTTCGTGAGAACCGCCCCGAGGGCGCAACCCTGATCAAGGGGGACGACGTGCAGCGCCTCAGCGAGATCCTCGCGGGGCGCTCGGAGCCCCCGACCAAGCCCCCCACCTAGACAGGAGCCCGACCGTGGCGATCCACTGCCCCGAGTGCGGCTTCGTCAACGCGGAAGGGGCCAACTACTGCCAGAAGTGCGGCGCCTACCTCTCCCGGCCCGAGGGGAAGGACGAGCCGACCACGATGACCTACACGGTCGACGAATCGGGGGAGATGCACCAGGTCGACATCGACGAGGTCGTCGAGCGCCACGGGGCGGCGCTGGTGATTCGCGCCGGCGGCGGCCGGGCCGGCGAGAGCTTCACTCTCGATGACGAGCGGATCTCGATCGGCAGGACGCCCGACGCCGGCGTCTTCCTCGACGACGTCACGGTCTCGCGCAACCACGCCCTGCTCGTGCGGCGCAAGGACGGGCTCTACATCGACGACCTGGGCTCCCTGAACGGCACCTACGTCAATCGCCGCCGGATCGAGTCGCACCAGCTCGAGGACGGCGACGAGATCCAGATCGGCAAGTACAAGCTGAGCTACCTGGAGAAGTGATGGAAGCCTCCGTGCCGACACCGACACCTTTTGATCGCGAGACCGCAGACGGGGCCCCTTCGAACCGCAAGGCGCTCACCATCGGGGCCGTCGCCAAGATCCTCGGCCGCGAGTTCGAGGACATCTCGATCTCCAAGATCCGCTACCTCGAGGACCAGAAGCTGCTCGCTCCGCGCCGCACCCCCGGCGGCTATCGCCTCTACAGCCAGGCTGACGTCGAACGGCTGCGGTCGATCCTGCGCATGCAGCGCGACGAGTTCCTGCCATTGCGGGTGATCCGCCAGGAGCTCGCGGCCGGCGCCCGCCAGGAGCGCGGGGGCGAGGCCGCGTCGCTGCGCCGGGCGGCGAGCGTCGAGGGCGGCAAGGGCACCCGCCTCACGCTCCAGGAGCTGGTCGACGACACCGGCGTCGGCGCCGACCTGATCAAGGACCTCGAGGACTGGCGCCTGGTTCAGCCCGTCGCGGTCGATGGGGTCAAGGTCTATGACGACACCGACCGGGAGATCGTCAAGGCGTCCTCGGAGCTGGCTCGCTTCGGGGTGAGAGGCCGCAACCTGAAGGTGCTTCGCACCGCCGCCGACCGCGAGGCGGTGCTGCTCGAGGCCGTCGTGGGGCCGGGGCTTCGGTCCACCAACCAGAACGCGCGCCAGGAGGCGATCGAGAACCTGGAGAGCCTCGCCGCCGCGTGCAGCAACCTCACCCACATGCTCCTGGTCCGCGACCTGCGTAAGCTGACCGGCGAGGACTAGGGCCCTCACCTCTGATGGCACGCGTCGTGCGCAGGCGCCGCATCGCCGCGCCCGCCGGCGCGCTCTGGGCGGTGATCACGGACCCCTATCACCTGCCCCGCTGGTGGCCCAACACGCAGCGCGTCGAGAACGTGAGCGAGGGGGAGCCGGCCGAGCGCAGCTGGACGCAGGTGCTCGGAACGCGCGGGGGCCGAGGGGTCCGGGCGGACTTCCGCTGCGTCGATCAGGCGGACGGCGAGCGCTTCGTCTTCGAGCAGACGGTGGAGGGAACGCCCTTCGAGCGCTTCGTGCGGCGGGCGCGAACGGAGATCGAGCTCGAGCCGCAGAACGGGGACACCAAGGTGACCGTGGCCCTCGACCGCCAGCTGCGGGGGCTGTCGCGGCTGGGCTCGCCGATGATGCGGCGGGCGATCGGCCGAACGCTGAACGAGGCGCTGGACGGCCTCGAGACGGTGGCGACCGGGGCGGAGGGGTAGCGAACTGACCGCCGGGATGAAGTGGTGGGGCTGGGGGGACCCGGAGCGGCGCGTGGAGCTGTCGGAGACGGCGATCGCCGCCGTGCGCGAGGAGCTCGGCATCGGGCAGGGGGACGGCAGCGAGCCGGTCTCGATCGACCAGGTCTCACTGCCCGAGCCGCGGCCCGTTCCCGAGGCGGTCCGCGCCGTGGCCGGCGAGGTGACGGACCGGCCGGACGAGCGCATCCGCCACGCCGCCGGTCGCAGCTATCCGGATCTGATTCGCCTGCGGACCGGCCGGCTGGACCACGCCCCGGACGCGGTGCTCCGGCCCGGCGACGCGAACGGCGTGCAGGCGGTCCTCGACGCCTGTGCCGGGGCCGGGGTCGCGGTCGTGCCCTACGGCGGCGGCACGAGCGTGGTCGGCGGTGTCGAGGCTCTCTCGGACGGGCACTCCGCCGTGGTCTCGCTGGAGCTCTCCGGGCTGCGCTCGGTGGAGCTCGACGGGGAGTCCCTCACGGCGCGCCTCGGTCCCGGCCTGACCGGGCCCGAGGCGGAGGCGGCGCTCGGAGCCCTCGGCGCGACGCTCGGGCACTTCCCGCAGTCCTTCGAGGAGGCGACCATCGGGGGCTTCGCCGCGACGCGTTCCGCCGGCCAGGCCTCGAGCGGCTACGGGCGCTTCGACGAGCTCGTCACGGCCCTCGAGCTCACCTCCCCGGCGGGGAGGCTTCGCACCCTCCAGGTTCCGCACACCGCCGCGGGACCGTCGCTGCGTGAGCTCGTGCTGGGCTCCGAGGGAACCCTCGGCGCCATCACCGAGGTCACCTGCCGGGTCCGCCCCGCGCCGCGAACGCGGGTCTACGAGGGCTGGGTCGCCGAGGATTTCGAGGCCGGCCGCCAGATCGTCAGGGACCTGGCGCAGCGGCACGAGGCTCCGGACGTGCTCCGTCTCTCGGATGAGGAGGAGACGCGTGTCTCCCTCGAGCTCGCCGGGACGGAGGGGCTGCGCAAACGAGCGCTCGATGCCTATCTCTCCGTGCGCCGCCGCCGGGGCGGCTGCCTGTTGATCTGCGGCTGGGAGGGCGAGCCCGAGGACGTGGGCCGCAGGCGCGGGCTCTCCGAGACCCGCCTGCGGCTCGGCGGCGCCGTCTCGCTCGGGCGCTCGGCCGGCAACTCGTGGTATCGCAACCGCTACGGCGGGCCCTATCTGCGCGACGAGCTGATGAACCTCGGCGTGATGGTCGAGACGCTCGAGACCGCCCACACCTGGAGCCGGCTCGACGAGCTCTACCGCGCCGTCGGGGACGCGCTCCGAGGGGCACTCGGCGAGCGCTCGATCGTCATGTGCCACGTCTCGCACGCCTACGCCGACGGCGCCTCCCTCTACTTCACCTTCCTGACCCGCGCCCGGCCCGGCGAGGAGCTCGAGCAGTGGCGAGCGGCAAAGAGCGCGGCCTGCGAGGCGATCGTGTCCACCGAGGGGACGATCACCCACCACCACGCCGTCGGCCGCGACCACGCCCCCTACATGCGGGCCGAGGTCGGTGAGCTCGGGTTGGAGGCCCTGCGCGCCGTCAAGGAGCGCCTGGACCCCGCCGGGATCATGAACCCCGGAAAGCTGCTCCCCCCGGACTAGCGCAGCGGCCCGCGCAGAACGCTCGTCCCGACCATTCGGGGCAGCGCCCCCGCGTTGGCGGCCCGCCGGACCTCGGCCGCCGCCTGGCGCTGGCGCGCCAGCGTGAGGTCGGCGGTGTCGAAGCTGGGCAGCAGGCTCGCCGCCGCGGTCGGGATCGGAGTCCGGCCGCTGATCCGCCCGTCCGCGCCGACCGCGTGGAAGGCGATCGGCAGGCTGCGTCCGCCCGAGCCGACGAACCAGAGCACGTAAATCTGGCCGCTCGCGGTCGGCTGGAGACCTCGGATGTCGAGGTCGACCACGGGCTGGTCCGCGACGCGGACGATCGTGAAGCCGCCGCTGGCGCGGGAGCCGCCGACCGGGCTGAGCCTGACCGGCACGGCGTCCTCCTGGCCACCGGCGGGAGTCGTCGTGGCCTCGTTGCCGCCTCCGCCGCCGATGCCGACCACCAGGAGGACCACCAGCAGGACGACCGCCGCCCCGCCGGCCACGATCCAGAGCGCAACACGCCGGTTGTCCGCCCGGGGGGGACCGAGAGGCTGCACGGGCGCGTCCACCGCATCGCCGTCCAGGGCCGCCAGGCGTCCCCTGACGGCCTCCGGGGGAATCCCCGGGTCCTCGTCGGCCTCGAGTGTGCTCGCCGCGCCGTGGGCGCGCGTGCGGATCTCATCCGAGCTGGTCCCCAGCAGCTCCGCGACCCGCTCGTAGGTGTCTCCGGCGAGCAGCAAACCGAGCAGGGCGCGCTGGTCCTCGCTCAGGGCCATTGTGCGTCCGGGGGGCTCAGCCCTTCTTGCCGCCGGCGCCCTGGCTCCCCTGCGCCTGGCTCTGGGCCTGCTGCAGCAGCTGGTCGAGCCCGAGCTCGGAGATGTTGCCCTGGAGCATCGGCTGCCCCGCGAACGGGATCACTCCCGTCGCCTTCTTGGCCTGCTGCTGCTGTTGAAGCGACTGCTGGACCTGCTGGGCCTCGGTGCTGCTCACCTTGGAGATGCGGATCGAGTCGAACGCGGGGAGGAGGAGCACCTGCTGGGCGATCAGGGGCACGCCGCCGGTCAGATTGCCGCTCGAGTCGACCGTCTCCTGCCCCAGCGGCAGGGACTGGGTGTCGGACTTGTAGAGCCAGAGCAGATAGCGCTCCCCGTTGGCGCTGGGCGGCAGATTGACGGCGTTGGCCTGCAGGGCGAAGGTCGGCGTCTGGTTCTTCGAGTTGGAGGCCTGCTGCTGGGATCCGAGGGTGATCTGGCCGCTTGGGGGGCAGTCCGCGTCTGCCGCGGCGCCGGTCGCGGTCAACTTGATCGTGGGGACGCCGGCCTGCTGGGCGGCGCTGGTGTCCACCGGCTTGCAGTCACTGCTGTCGCTGCCCCCGCCGCCGCTGCTGGTAGCGAAGTAGATGCCAATTGCAACAAGGAGGACGACGGCGAAGCCGATGGCTGCGAGCAGGCCGACGCCCAGACCGGTGAGGAAGCCTGCTGCTCTCGAGGCGAAGCCCGGACCCTTGGGCATGGTCGACTGATCGGGAGGAGGCGGAGTGACCGCGGGCGAGGGAGCTGCTGCGGTCGTCGTCGGGCGCTTATCGCCGCGAGCCTCGGGGATCTCCGGAAGCTGGGCGCTGGGAGCGAGCAGCCGCAGGTTCTGCACGAGTCGCTGGGCGAGCGCGTTCGTCTCGGGGTCGCCCTGTAGCTGGCGGACGGCGTCCGCGCGCCCGATGGGATCGGCCTGGCCGAGGAGGTAGTCGCTCAGCCCGACCTGCGCGTCGGGGTCCGCCCCGCCGATCTCGCCGAGCGCGGAGCGCGCCCGGGAGCGAACCTCGCCGGCATCGACGCCCAGCAGGGAGCCGATGTCGTCGTAGCTCTGCCCGCTGAGCAGGAGCTGGAGCATGGTGCGCTGTTCCTCGGTGAGCGCCACGGGCGAGGAAGCCTAGGGGAGAGCCGCTCCGCTTGACGCAGCTCTTAGCAGTCGTTTAACCGCCCGGCTCGATCCGCCGCGCCAGGCGCGGATAGAAGCTGAGCAGCCCCTCCTCGTCCAGCTCGAGCTCCGCCGTGAAGTCGCCGTCGCGGCTGATGTATCGCACGACGGACCCGGCGGCACTCGTGCGGACGTGCTCATAGCGCTGGGGCGAGGCCTCCACGCGAAGGCTAGGAGTCCTCACGAACGCCATGACGAAGTCACCGGAGCCCTCCCGCTGGAAGCCGTGCCGCAGGATCGGCATAGTGTTGGTGAGCGGCGAGTTCTGGATGTCGATGTCGAGAGCCGACGAGAGGTCGGGGAGCGAGGCGTCCCAGGGCCCGCCCGGCACCGCTCCTGCGTCATCGATCTCCGCCTCCCAGGCTCCACCTCCGCCGTGGCGAAGGAGCAGGTGCCTGCGCCATCCCTCCGCGGTCGCGGTCAGCTCGAGCTCGCTCGTGACGAGGGCGGGCGCCTCCAGCCGGTAGTCGACGCGGAACGGAGCAGGCTCCGCGCCCAGCTGGATTCCCGTCGCGCTCAGCCCTTGACCGCCGAGGTCGACGGTCGCCGCCTCGGTCAGCCACTCCTCGACGCCGCTCCAGACCAGGAAGCGCACGACCGCACACTATGGTGCCCGCACCATGGGCCAGCAGGAGGACCTGCCGTCGGGCTTCGCCGAGGAGATCGGCGTCGAGTGGATCGACTTCGATCCGGAGCGAGCCCACGCCCGTCTCGCGGTCGCGCCGCGGCACCTGCAGCCGAACGGCGTCGTCCACGGCGGCGTCTACGCCTCGCTCGCGGAGAGCCTCGCCTCGGCGGCGACCTACCACGCCGTGAAGGAGAACGGTGAGGTCGCCTTCGGCATGTCGAACAGCACCAGCTTCCTCGGCATGATCAGCGAGGGCCATGTGAACGCGGTGGCGCGTGCCCGCCAGCGAGGTCGCACCACCTGGGTCTGGGACGTCGAGCTGACCGACGACGAGGGGCGCCTCTGCGCCCTCTCCCGGATGACCGTGGCGGTGCGGCCCCGCCGCGATTAGGCCGGCCGGGCGAGCCGGGCGATCGCGTCGTCCGCACTGACTCCAACCCGGCGCAGGAACCGGATCAGGGTCATCTCGGCCTCGCTGATCGGTTTCTGGGCCTCATCGGAGCCCATCACACGGCCCGGGTCCACCTCGTACACCTCCGCGAAGTGGATATAGACATAGAGCGGGGAGTTCCCGTAGCCCTTCTCGATTCGCGAGATCAGTCCCTGCGAGTAGGGGACTCCATTCGGTCGCCGGACCCCGCGTCTGGCGGCGTCCTGGCTCAATCCCTTCGACTGCCGGAGCCGCTTCAACCGCAATCCCACGAGCTCCGTGTACGGCGTGCGGAAGAAGTAGTCGGCCCGCTCACCGAGATCGTTCCATCGCTCGTCCTTCATCTTGCGCGGGTGGTGATAGATCCCGTGATACCTGAGACGGTGGCGTCCAATACCTCCGTGAGGCCCACACGCTGCCGATTCGCCCCCCGGCCTGGGTGAATCCGAAGTACCTGGGTGCCTTTGGAATGGCTCTTGCGCGCGGCGAATCTTCCATGCGCCCGGCGAGTAGGAAATTCCAAAGGCGCACAGGTCCTCTTCGCGAGAGGCTCGAGGGGTGCGCCGGTCGCTAGCGCGGCAGGGCGCGCCTCGAGCCGAACCGGTTGGTGATCGGCAGCCGCCGGTCGCGGCCGAAGGCCTTGTTGGAGACGCGGATGCCGGGCGGCGCCTGGCGGCGCTTGTACTCGGCCAGGTCGACGAGGCGCAGGACCTCCATCACCGTCTCCTCGGGGAGCCCCTCCGCGACCAGGGCCTCGACTCCCTCGTCGCGCTCGACGTAGGCCTCCAGGATCCGGTCGAGGACCTCGTAGGGCGGCAGGGAGTCGGCATCCAGCTGATCGGGGCGCAGCTCGGCGGAGGGGGGACGATCGAGTACGGAGTCGGGGATCAGCTCGCGATCTGACTGCCCGTTCCGCCAGCGGACCAGCCGGTAGACGAGGAGCTTGAAGACGTCCTTGATCACGGCGAAGCCGCCGGCCATGTCGCCGTAGAGGGTCGCGTAGCCGACCGAGAGCTCGCTCTTGTTGCCGGTGGTGAGCACGAGCCAGCCGAACTTGTTCGAGAGGGCCATGATCAGGTTGCCCCGGATGCGCGCCTGGATGTTCTCTTCCGCTAGTCCCCCCTCCGCGCCGCCGAAGGCGGGCGCCAGGGCGTCGTCGTAGGCCTCCATCGCCTCGGCGATCGAGATCTCGATCAGCTCGACGCCCAGGTTCGCCGCGATCGTCCGGGCGTCAGCCTGAGTCTCCTCGCTCGAATTCGGCGAGGGCATGACGACGACCGTGACCCGGTCGGCGCCGAGCGCGTCGGCCGCGATCAGCGCGACCAGGGCGGAGTCGATCCCGCCCGAGAGGGCGAGGACGACGTGCTCGAAGCCGTTCTTCGAGACGTAGTCGCGCAGGCCCAGCTCGAGCGCCGAGTAGACCTCGGCCTCCTCGCCCGGCAGCGGCTCGGCGAGGCGCGGCTCCAGCCGACCCGCGGGGTGGGCGCCGGAGTCGGGCGACGCCAGCGTGGGCACGCTGCGCGCCGATGAGGCCCCATCGGCCCCAGCGGGAGCGGGCAGGGCCAGGTCGCAGAGCAGGACCTCGGGCTCGAACTGGGCCGCCCGCGCGAGCACCTCGCCGTCGGCGGCGATCACCACGCTGGCGCCGTCGAAGACGAGCTCGTCCTGCCCTCCGACGGTGTTGCAGAGCGCGAACGCCGCGCCGTTCGACCGCGCCCGCTCGGCGACCATCGCCTCGCGAGCCCTGCCCTTGCCGCGGTGGTACGGCGATGCCGAGGAGTTGAGCACGAGCCTGGCGCCGGCCGTGGCCTCCTCACGTTCGGGGAAGCCCGGATGCCAGATGTCCTCGCAGACAGTCAGCCCCACGGGAACGCCGTCGACCTCGACCAGCGCCGGCTCCTCCCCCGGCTCGAAGTAGCGGCGCTCGTCGAAAACGCCGTAGTTGGGCAGCTCGCACTTGCGGTAGACGCCCTGCACCGCCCCGCCTGCGAGGATCGCGAGCGAGTTGTGGGCCGGCGGAGGGGGCGGACCGATCAGGGGATCGAAGCGCTCGAGCTCCTGCGGCGACCGGTCGACGCGCTCGGGGAAGCCCACCAGGGCGACGACGCCCTCGACGTCGGCCGCGATCGCGTCGAGCCCCTCCCGTACGGAGGCGAGGAAGTCCGCGCGAAGGAGGAGGTCCTCGGGCGGATAGCCGGAGACACAGAGCTCGGGCAGCAGCACCAGCTGCGCGCCCCCCTCACGGGCGCGGTCGATCGACTCGGCGATCAGGCGGGCGTTGCCCTCGATGTCCCCGACCGTGGGGTCGATCTGGGCCAGCGCCAGGCGAAGCTCGGTCGAATCCGCCATGTCCCAAGTATGGCTTCATCCGGAATCGGGACTACCCTGCCGCGCGTGTTCAGGCAGGCCCGCAAGCCGCCCAGCCGCCGCGGCGTGGAGCTGATGGAAGCTCACATCGAGGAGCTCTGCCGCGAGCACGGCATCGAGCTCGTCGGCGCCTCCTCTCGCGGGCGGGCCATCCGCTGGCGCGGCGGCAGGCTCGAGATCTCGATTCCGCCGATTCGCGGCCAGGTCTCCTACTTCATCGCCCTGCACGAGATCGGGCACCTGGTCGGCCGTGGGCGATCGGCGCCGCGGCTCGAATCCGAGGCGAACGCCTGGCTCTGGGCCCTCGACCAAAGTGTCGTGGAGCCGACCCCCGCGACGCTGCGCTCGATCTCCCGCCGCCTGCGCGGCTACCTCGAGTGGGCGCGCCGCCGCCAGTACCGGCGGGTTCCGCCCCGGATCCCGCCGCGCGAGCACGCCTTCTGGAGCCTGTTGGAGCTCGCCTAGCCGACCGGCTCGCGTGAGCGCCGCAGGTTGCCCACGATCAGCGCCACGACCGTGACCAGGTAGATCTGTCCGAGCAGCGCCTCCGTCATCGCGAGCGAGCGCCCCAGATCCGACGCCGCGACCAGATCCCCGTAGCCGACCGTCGTCAGGGTGGTGTAGGAGAAGTAGAGGAAGTCATCCCGGCCGGCGTGCTCGGTGGTGAAGAAGTGCGTGCCCCCCACCTGCTGGATCACATCGAAGGCGACGGCGAAGAGCAGGCCGATCAGCAGGTACAGGCAGAGCACCCCGAACATCGAGTGGATCGTGACGCCGCCCTCTTCCCGGAACTGCTTGACGACTCCCAGAGCGATCGCGGGAGGCGTCAGCAGGATGTAGAGCAGGGCGACGACCGCCGCCGCGCTGTTGCCGAACTGTCCGCTTCCGAAGAGGGCGGCCGCGGAGCCCACGACCCCCACCAGGGCTCCGACGACGCCCAGCGCGATCAGGCCGCGGTGCGCCTTGGAGGCGATCAGGGCGGCCACCAGGACGAAGGCCTGAAGCGTCACCGAGACGAACCGGCCGACGTCACCCTCGGGGGCGGCCATCGCGAAGAAGATGGCGATGATGATCAGAGCGAGGACGTAGCCGAAGCGGTAGTGGATCCGCCGCACGGCCAGCATCATCCACGCCGGCCAGGACGAATCGCGAGGCTACGCGAGCAGCTTCAGCAGGACTTGGGGCGCGGGTCCTTGCGCTTGTCGCGCTTGGCGCCCTCGCGCTTGTTCTTCCCCGGGCCGCAGCTGATCTTCACGTCTCGGCGGCCGTCCCGGGCATTGATCCGGTCGATCCCGGTCTTGCCCTTCATCACGTCGCGCCCCGACCCGCCCCTCAGGAAGTCGCCGTCCGGGCCGCCCGCCAGGCGATCGTTTCCGGACTTGCCGAAGAGGCGGTCGAAGCCGGGCCCACCGCGCAGCAGATCGTTGCCGGA
>DATBHQ010000158.1:0-5590 GCA_036557385.1 Solirubrobacterales bacterium
GCAAGCGGGACAATCACGGCCGTGAGCAGGCGAATCCTGATCGTCGACGACCACGCCGGCTTCCGCGCCAGCGCTCGCCGGATGCTCGAAGCCGGCGGCTACGAGGTGGTCGGAGAGGCGGCCGACGGCACGGCCGCGATCAACGCCGCCCGCGACCTGGCCCCGGACCTGATCCTGCTCGACGTCCAACTCCCCGACGTCTATGGGATCGATCTCGCCGGGCCCCTCTCAGCCGATGGCGGTCCGGCGGTGATCCTCACCTCCAGCCACCCGCCGGACCAGCTCGCTCCTGACCTCGCCACTTGCGGAGCGGTCGGCTTCATCCCGAAGGACGAGCTCAGCTCCGACGCGATCCGGGAGCTGACCGGATGAGGCTCGGCGCCCTTACCCCGCTCCAGCGAGCGCTGATCGCGATCGCCCTGCTCGGGGTCCTGCTGGGGATCGCACTGTTCGTCATCGCGACGACCAGTGCCGTGCCGGCGGCGCCGCTCCTGGAGGCGTTCATCACGGTCCTGGTCGGCTGGTCCTTCATCGGCACCGGCCTCTTCGCCTGGGATCGGCGGCCGACGAACCTGATCGGGCAGCTGATGGTCTGCGTTGGGTTCTTCGTCTTCATCGCCGAGCTGACGGTCTCGGACATCCCGCTGGCGGCCGCGCTCGGCTTCGCCTTCAACAGCCTTCCCGTGGCCTTCCTGATCCACCTGCTGATCGTCTTCCCCAGCGGACGCGCGCGGAGCCGCGCCGACCGCTTCTTCATCGGCTACGCCTACCTGGCTGGCGGGCTGATTGCCGGCCTCCCAGTCTTCTTCTACAACCCCGCGACGGACCCGGACTGCGCGCACTGCGTGACGTCGAACCCGCTGCTGATCCACGACAGCCTCGACTTCGTCAACACCTGGCTCAACACGCTGAGCGCGGTCAGCATCCCGGTGCTCTTCGCCCTCTTCGTCCACCTGGTGCGCCGGGCGCGAAGCGAGGACCCGGGCGAGCGGCGCAGCCAGGAGCCGGTCTGGTGGGCGGGCGGCGCCACCGTCTTCCTCTTCGCCGCCACCCTGCTCACCAACCTGGGGCCAGAGAGCGGCAACTACGACGACGTGGTCTGGTACATCGCGAACATCGTCTTCGCGACAGTGCCGTTCGCGTTCCTGCTGGGGCTGCTTCGCACGCGGCTCTCGGAGGCGGACCTGGTGGCGGAGGAGAACGTCCGGCTCGATGCCGAGCTCCAGGCGAGGCTCGACGAGCTGCGGGAGTCGCGGGCACGGATCGTTGAGGCCGGTTACGTGGCGAGGCGCAAGCTCGAGCGGGACCTCCACGACGGCGCCCAGCAGCGCCTCGTCGGGCTGGCGCTCGACCTGCGCCTGGCGCGGGAAAGGATCGAGGACGACCCACGAACGGCGGCGGCGATGCTCGACGAAGCCTCGGCCGAGCTGTCACTGGCGACCGAGGAGCTGCGTGAGCTCGCTCGCGGGATCCACCCGGCGATCCTCAGCGACCGGGGGCTCGAGGCCGCGGTCGAGTCGCTTGCCCGCCGAGCCCCACTCCCGGTGGAGATCAACGCATCGATCGAGGGCCGGCTGCCCGAGCCGGTCGAGGCGGCGGCCTACTTCGTCGTCGCCGAGGCGCTCACAAACGTCGTGCGCCATGCCGGCGCGAACCGCGCAGGCGTGGGAATCAGGCGGGACGACGGGCGCCTGGTCGTGGAGGTCACCGATGACGGCGGCGGCGGCGCTGACCCGGCGGGCTCGGGACTCCGCGGACTCGCCGACCGGGTCGCCGCGCTCGACGGCAGGCTGAGGGTCGAGCCGTCGGGCGGCCACGGGACGATCGTCCGGGCCGACATCCCGCTGAGGCAGGGAAACGGGGCGGGAGCCTGATGCGCGTCATCGTCGCCGAGGACTCCGTCCTGCTTCGCGAGGGCGTCGCGCGGCTGCTTCAGGAGGCCGGGCACGAGGTGGTCGGGCAGGCTGGCGACCCCGACGACCTGATGCGCAAGGTGCGCGCGCACAAGCCCGACCTCGCCGTGGTCGACGTGCGAATGCCTCCCACCCAGACGGACGAGGGGCTTCGCGCCGCCAAGGAGATCCGCTCGGAGCTGCCCGGCGTCGGGGTGCTCGTCCTCTCCGCCTACGTCGAGCCCGCCTACGCGCAGGAGCTGCTCGCCGAGAACGCCGAGGGCCTCGGCTACCTGCTCAAGGACCGCGTCTCGGACGTGACCGCCTTCGCCGACGCGGTCGAGCGCGTCGGCGCCGGCGGGTCCGCGCTCGACCCCGAGGTCGTCTCCGCGCTGATGGGCCGAACCCGCGAGGACGACCCGCTGGAGGAGCTCACCCCGCGCGAGCGAGAGGTGCTCGGATTGATGGCGGAGGGCCGCTCCAATGCCGCGATCGCCGAGCAACTGGTGGTCACCGACCGGGCGGTGGAAAAGCACGTGACCAGCATCTTCAGCAAGCTCGGCCTGGCGGCCAGCGGCGAGGACCACCGGCGGGTGCTGGCCGTGCTGCGCTTCCTCGAGGCCTAGAGCGGATAGGGTGGGCAGCAGCTCGACCGGCTGATGCCGCGAGCCGATAGGGGGCAACACCCGGGGAGCGCCTGTCGCCCCCGAGAGGAGGAGACATGATTCTGCTGACGACTCAGGTTGAGGACTTCGACCGCTTCTCGGAGATCTTCTCGACCACGGGCGCGGAGAAGCGAAAGGAACACGGCTCCAAGGGCTCGACGGTCTACCGCGATCCCAACGAGGAGGATCGGGTCTGGGTGGTCTTCGACTGGGACATGGAGGGCTTCCAGAGCTTCGCCTCCGATCCCGAGGTACCGCCGATCATGCAGGAGGCCGGTCACAAGGGCCGCCCCGAGGCGGCCGAGTTCGGCGGCCAGTACGAGGCCTAGCCGAGCCGACGCTTAAGGCTGTTTCGGCGCTAGGCGCCCGTCTTCTTGGCGTCGAAGTCGAGCGCGTTGACGTGGGTGACGATCTGGCCGTCGTCGCTCAGGCTGCAGCGCTCACGGCCGGGGGCATGTGAGTCGAGCGGGCCGTTTCTCCTGAACAGGAGTACCTCACCCTCCATCACCGCCGCGCGCTTCGGAATCGGCCGGAAGATGTTGTACCCAACTCCCTCCTTGAACTTCGCCTTGACCGAGTACTCGTCGCCCTGGGTTCCCGGCGAGGGCTGACCGTCGGGGATCAAGGGGCTCTCGTACTCGAACGTCGTCCCGAACGGATACTGAGCGCTCTTCTTGCGTCCCGCCAGCGGCGCCGACCTGAACGTCCCCGACTTGATGCTCCGGACGATCTCACCCCCGTAGTAGGTGTAGGTGCCGTCGCCGTTGAGATCCCCGACGTCGGTCTCGCAGGAGAGCGTGACCGGCACGACGAAGTCGACGATCTTTCCGTGCCGGGTCAGCCTGAAGCTGACGGGAGTGTTCTGCTCGGTGACCCCCTTGTAGGCGCCGGCCAGCCGCTTCTTGCTCACCGACCGGATCACCTTCTTGCTGAAGCGCTTCGAGTCAGCGTGCTCGGCAAAGCCGATGCTCGCGATCAATGCCGCGAACAGAAACACCGCCAGCGCGCTGATGCGACGGCTCGTCGTCACCGTTGTCTCCATGGTCATCTCCCCGTCGGAATCGATTTCCAGCGAAGCTACGCGGCGGCGCTCATCAAGCGCTCATCAGGCTCCAAACTCCTCGTGCGGGAGCACACCGACCGGCTAAGGAGAAACCGCATGAACGTCGCACTGTGGATCGTTGCCGGACTGCTGGCCGCCGTCCTCCTGATCAGCACCTCCAAGGCGTTCGTGCCCAGGGAGAAGCTAGTCACCGTGGGCGGCGCAGCCGCGGAATGGGTCGAAGACTTCAGCCCAAGTGCCCTGCGGGCCATCGCAACCCTCGAACTCCTGGCTGCGGTGGGCCTGATCCTGCCCGCCGCTCTCGACATCGCGCCGGTACTGGTGCCGCTGGCCGCTACCGGTGCGGCGTTGCTGTTTATCGGCGCGGTAACCATGCGCCTCCGCCGTGGCGAGCGGGGAACGATCGTGCCCGACCTGATCTATCTCGCCATGGCCGTATTCGTGGCGTGGGGCCGCTTCGGCCCCGAGTCCTTCACCGGCTGACGGACGAACACAGTCGCCGGGACGGTGAGGCGAAGAGAACTACTGCTCTTCCTCCGAAGCGGTTGTCTGGCGCCTTCCTTTCGCATAGCGAAAGAAAGGCGCCATCCCGGCTGATTCCGCGGCTCATCGAAAAGCGCTTCCTTCGCTAGGCCCGGATGGCGTCCAGATCCGCCCGGAGCTCTTTCAGCTCGTCGCGGATCCGCGCGGCCTCCTCGAAGCGGAGGTCGTCGGCCGCCGCGAGCATCTCTTCCTCGAGCTGGATGACCAGCTTCTCTAGCTCCTCCGGCGACTTGGCGGCGGTCTCCTCGCGGCGTCGCCGGCGGCGACGCGGCGCCTGTGACTCCATGGCCAGGAACTCGGCCATGTCGGAGATCCCCTTCTTGACCGTCGCGGCCGTGATGCCGTGCTCCTCGTTGTAGGCCAGCTGGATGTCGCGGCGGCGGTCGGTCTCGGAGATCGCCTTGCGCATCGCCTCGGTCTCCTTGTCCGCGTACATCAGCACCCTGCCGTCCACGTTGCGGGCGGCGCGGCCGATCGTCTGGATCAGGCTGGTCTCGCCGCGGAGGAAGCCCTCCTTGTCGGCGTCGAGGATCGCGACCAGGGAGACCTCGGGCAGGTCGAGCCCCTCGCGAAGCAGGTTGACTCCTACCAGCACGTCGTACTCGCCGAGGCGCAGCTCGCGGATGATCTGGATCCGCTCCAGCGTGTCGATCTCGGAGTGCAGGTAGCGGACCCGGAAGCCGTGCTCGAGCAGGTACTCGGTGAGGTCCTCGGCCATCTTCTTGGTCAGGGTGGTCACCAGGACGCGCTCGTCGCGCTCCGCCCGCGCCCGGACCTCGTTCATCAGGTCGTCGATCTGGTTCTTCGTCTCCCGCACCTCGACCTCGGGATCGACGATCCCGGTCGGGCGGACGATCTGCTCGACGACGCTCGAGGACTCGGCGCGCTCCCAGGGGCCGGGCGTCGCCGAGACCAGCACCATCTGCCCGATCCGGTCGAGGAACTCGTCGAACTTGAGCGGGCGGTTGTCCACAGCGCTCGGCAGCCGGAAGCCGAAATCAACCAGCGTCGACTTGCGCGAGTAGTCGCCCTCGTACATGCCGCCGATCTGCGGGATCGTCTGGTGCGACTCGTCGACGAAGACGACGAAGTCGTCGGGGAAATAGTCGATCAGCGTGTACGGCGGGCTGCCGGGCGGGCGCCCGTCGAGGATCCGTGAGTAGTTCTCGATCCCGGGGCAGAAGCCGAGCTCCCGGAGCATCTCCATGTCGTAGCGGGTGCGCTGCTGGAGCCGGTGCGCCTCAAGCTGCTTGCCGTGCTCCTCGAAGTACGCGACCTGGTTGCGCAGCTCGCGCTCGATCTCGTCGACCGCCCGCTCCATCGTCTCCTCCTTGACGGCGTAGTGGCTGGCGGGCCAGACCGAGACGTGGTCGATCACGTCGAGGATCTCCCCGGTGAGCGGGTCGAAGTGCTGGATCGCCTCGATC
>DATBHQ010000159.1:0-3153 GCA_036557385.1 Solirubrobacterales bacterium
GGTACCAGTCGAGTCCCAGGTCCCAATTGAGCTCGGAGACGAAGAAGTTGAGCTCCTTGGGCTTCGACATGTTGATCTCGGGATGTAGGCCCAGATAGTGGTGGATGCTCGTCGTCCCGCACTTGAGCCCGCCGATGATGACCAGGTTCGGCATCTCCGCGTGGCGGCGACGGCGCCTGGGCACGCGGCCGCCCCGCTTGCGGTCGGCGGCGAAGCGCTCTCGCGCCCGGTGGCACATCGCCTCGTCGGAGGGGTCGTGCGTCGGGGGAGGCATTATGCGAGGGCGCTCCGCAGGCGAAGCCGAGGAGTGACCCGTCATATGGAGCCAACGGCAGCCACGGAGGCGGGCATGTTAGCGTCGGTCCGGCCGCGGATTTTGTGGCGGCCGCTGGCGAGGCCATATCCTCCGGGCATCATGGACGTGTTCCGGACCCCCGACGAGCGCTTCGAGGGCCTGCCCGGCTTCGACTTCGAGCCGCACTACACGGAGGTCGACGGCCTCCGCCTGCACTACGTGGAGGAGGGACAGGGCCGGCCGATCGTCTGCTTCCACGGCGAGCCGAGCTGGGCCTTCCTCTATCGCAAGATGGTGGGCCCGCTGGTCGAGGGCGGCCATCGTGTGATCTGCCCCGACTACCCGGGCTTCGGGCGCTCCGACAAGCCCACCGATCGCGACTGGTACACGTACGACCGCCACCTCGAGTTCGTCGGCGGGCTGCTCGGGGGCCTCGACCTGAGCGACGCCGTCGTCGTGGTTCAGGACTGGGGAGGCCCGATCGGCCTGCGCTGGGCGGTCGAGAACGCCGACCGCGTCGGCGCCCTGGTGATCCTCAACACCGGCCTGTTCACCGGCCGGGTCTCGAAGGGCTTCATGGCGTGGCGAGAGTTCGCGGAGAAGAACCCCGATCTGCCGGTCGGGTTCGTGATCCAGGGGGCGACCACGACCGAGCTTCCGGACGACGTGGTCGCCGCCTACGACGCGCCGTTTCCGACGACCGAGTCGAAGGCGGGCGCCGCGCAGTTCCCGCTGCTCGTGCCGATCGAGGAGGGCGCGCCCGGCGCCGCCGAGATGCGCGATGTCGTCGCCGCGCTGGAGCGCTGGGAGAAGCCCGCGCTGGTCGCGTTCTCCGACAGCGATCCGGTCTTCCCCTTCCCGCGCTCGGGCGAGCGCTTCCTCGAGTGGATTCCAACCGCCTCCGAGCAGGTGAAGATCGAGGGAGCGGCCCACTTCCTGCAGGAGGACCGGGGCGAGCAGATCGCGGGCGAGATCCTCCGCTTCCTGGGTTGAAGACCGGACAGATCTCCGAGCACCTCGAGCGCCTGCCCTGGCGCGGCCCCGCGGAGCAGCGGCCTCCGCTTCCCGTCCCCCCTGATCCGATGCCGCTCCTCCTCGGCCGGAGGTTCCGCAAGCGCTGGCGCTGGGTCGGCGCCTTCGCCGACAACCTGATCGCCTTCGCCGCGATCGTCCAGGTGGGGCCCGCGGCCATGACCTTCTGGGGAATCTGGGACCGGGAGCGGCAACGGCTCTGGGAACGGACCCGCCGCGACCTCCCGGGCCGCCGTCAGCAGGTGATCATACGCGGGCGTTCGGTGCGCGTGCGGGCGGGAAGCATCCAATTCGACCTGGAGTTCGATGAGGCCGATCCGATCGAGTGCATGTGCCCGAACGGCGAGGGCGGCTACACGTGGACGAGCAAGGCGGCCGGGATGCCGGTGCGCGGCGAGGTCCTGATCGGCAGGAGGACCCTTCCGGTCGACGGCCTCGGCGTGGTCGATCGCTCCGCCGGATACCACCGCCGCTACACGTCCTGGAAATGGTCGGCGGGGGTCGGAACGGCTCGCGACGGCCGCAAGGTCGCCTGGAACCTGGTCACGGGGATCAACGACCCGCCGGCGTCCAGCGAGCGGGCGATCTGGGTCGCGGGCGAGCCCACCGAGCCCGGGCCGGTCACCTTCCAGGGGCTCGAAGCGATCCAGTTCGAGGACGAGTCACGCCTCAACTTCTCGGCCGAGACCGAGCGCACCCACCACGAGGGCATTCCCCTGCTCGCGCGATCCGACTACGAGGCGCCGTTGGGCACCTTCAGCGGCTCTCTCAACGGACTGCCGGTCGAGTCGGCCCTCGGGGTGATGGAGGCGCACGATGCCATCTGGTAGGCAGGAGTGGATCGCCATGGCGAAGGCGATCTACAGCCGCTTCGGCGACGTCCAGGTCACGGATCGGGCTGCCGCGATGACGTACTACTCGATCCTCTCCCTGTTCCCGGCGCTGCTCGTCGTCGTCTCGCTGCTCGCCCTGCTGGGCGCCTACCCGGAGACCTATCAGAGCATCTCCAGCACGCTCCGCGACGCCGCGCCCGGAACGGCGATCGACACCATCGACAGCGCGCTGCGGGATTCGCTCCGCAGCCGCGCCAACGCCGGCGTCCTGCTGGTGGTCGGCCTGGCGGTCGCGTTCTACTCGGCCTCGGGCGCGATGGGCGCCGCGGTCCGCGCGCTCGAGGCGATCAACCGGGCGAAGCGCGGGCGGAGCTTCCTGCCCAACCTCGGCGTGCGCCTCGGCCTGACCGCGCTCCTGGCGCTGCTCGTCCTGATCGCGTTCATCGCTGTGGTGGTCGCGGGGCCGTTCTTCGGGAGCATCGCGGAGGCCGCCGGCTTCTCCGGCGTCGTCGCGAGCCTGGTGGGCTACCTGCGCTGGCCGGTCGGCGCCGGGGCTCTGCTCACCGCCTTCGCGGTCGTCTACGCGCTCGGGCCGCGGCGGACGGCGAGGCCGGGCGACCGCTCTCTCAGATCCGTCCTCCCCGGAGCCGCGCTGGGGACCGCGCTCTGGTTCGCCGTTTCGCTGCTCTTCACCGCCTACGTCTCTCATTTCGGCTCCTATGACAAGACGTACGGCACGCTCGGTGCGCTGATCTCCCTGCTGATCTGGCTCTGGCTCGGCAACCTGGCGTTCCTGCTGGGCGCGCTCTTCAACGCCGAGAAGGAGCAGGTCAGGGACGATGGTCGATGACTCCACTGCTCGCCGTCGACCTCGGCAGCAGCTTCGACAGCTTCCAGCACGGCGCCGAGGAGTTCTTCCACCGGCTCTCCGAGATCGCCTGGCCGTCGATGGTGATCGCGCTCGCCTTCTACCTGGCCCACCTCCTGGCGAGA
>DATBHQ010000160.1:0-2290 GCA_036557385.1 Solirubrobacterales bacterium
CACCCGAGGCGATTCCTGAGTGAGATCGACTTCCAGGTCTACTACCACCATCCCGACGAGCCGGAGGCCTTCGGCCGCACGATCGCGGAGGCGCTGGCCAGCGGGGCCCCGACGATCCTCTCGCCCGATTTCCGCCCCCTCTTCCAGGACGCCTGCATCTACGCCCACCCGAGCGAGGTCAAAGAGATCATCACCCAGCTCTACAGCGACCCGTCCGCGTATCGCGAGCGAGCCGAATACGGCCACACCTTCATCAAGGAGAACTTCGGACACGAGGTGCACAAGCAGCGGGTGCGCGAGTTGATCGGGGAGCCGACCAGCACCCCACGCGCGCCGCGGCGCAGCCAGCCTCGCCGGACCGTCCTCTTCTTCACCAGCAACGGCGCCGGCATGGGTCACCTGACCCGGATGATGTCCATCGCCAGGCGGATGCCCGACACGGTCCGCCCGATCTTCGCGACCCTCTCCACCGGCATGCAGGTGGTTCGCGACGCGGGCTACTTCTGCGAGTACATCCCGCGCTCGCCCGGCCACAAGCCGGCCGAGTGGAACGCCTTCCTCGAGCACCGGCTGACGGAGATCATCCGCCGTTACGACATCGACGCGCTCGTCTTCGACGGCACGGTCCCCTTCCAGGGACTGCTCGGCGCCATGGAGGCCACCGGCGTCCCCGCCGCCTGGTGCCGTCGCGGGATGTGGCAGGAGGGCAAGAGCGAGAAGATCCCGCGGAGGGCGAAGCACTTCGAACTGGTGCTGGAGCCGGGCGAGTTCGCCGAGGACTACGACCGGGGCGCGACCGTCGAGCACCGCGAGGAGGCGACGCGCGTGCGGCCGATCCTCCTGCTCGACGAGTCCGAGGTGCTCGATCGCAGGGCCGCCAGGGAGGAGCTCGGTCTCTCTCACGACGGGCTCGCCGTGCTGGTTGGCCTGGGCGCCGGGAACGACGAGGACACGGCCTCACCGACCCGGCTGGCGGTGGAGAAGCTTTTGCAGCACCCCCAGATCCAGCTGGTCGTCGCCGAGTGGGTGATCCAGAAGGAGGCCTTCGACCTGCCCGACCGGGTGAAGCCGATCAAGACCTATCCGATCAGCCGCCTCTTGCGCGCGTTCGACTTCGCCTTCAGCGCCGCCGGTTACAACTCCTACCACGAGCACATCGGCTTCGGCGTGCCGACGATCTTCATCCCGACCGAGACGCAGCTGGACGACCAGCCCGCCCGGGCGCGGTACGCCGACTCCGTCGGCGTGGGGCTCTGCCTGGATCCGTTCAGTGAGGATGGCCTGGAGCGCCGGCTGGAGCTGATGCTGAACGAGGACTCTCGCCAGGAGATGGCGGACCGCTGCCGCGAGCTCTTCCCCGGGAACGGGGCGGAGGACGCGATGCTGGCGGTCGAGCAACTGGTGATGGCAACGTCGACGGGAGGGACCTCGTCATGAAGACGCCGTGGCGCATGTTGCGAAGCATCTCGTCCGACCTGGAGCGGCTCACGCTGCTCACCGAGGAGCTCCAGGCGATGCGCGAGAACGAGGACAGGCTGCGCGACGAGCTCAAGGGCGAGCGGCAGCGCGCCGAGGAGCGCGAGGCCGAGCTCAACAAGAAGGTCAAGGACCTGACCAAGGCGCGCAACAAGGCTCGTGGCGAGCGGGACAAGCTCTCCACCCAGCTCGAAACCCTGCAGGGCTCGCAGTCCTTCAAGATCGGCCACGCGATCGTTCAGGTCGCGCGCTTCCCGATGGCGGCGCTGCGGGGCCTCCGGCGGGGGGCCCGCAAGCTGCTGCCGTCCGGCCGCGAGGTGCCGCAGCTGGAGACCGCCGCGGCGAAGCAGGCGAGAAAGTCGGGCGAGGCGAAGCCGGCGAAGGCGAAGGCGAAGGCGACGGCGACGGCGACGGCGCCCAAGCCGAAGAAGAAGCCCGCCGTCCCGACCCTGTCGATCCCGTCGGAGACCCCGTTCCTCGGCCCCCTGATGGAGGGCCACACCACCACCATGTTCCTGGTCTGGGGCTTCAACGGCGAGGAGCTCGCGAGCCTCGTCAACGACGTGGCCCGGCTGCAGATGATGAAGCGCGACTTCAACCCGCTGTTCGTGACCGACGCCGACACCTGGGCCCCGTTCCAGGAGCACGGCTACTGGTTCGAGTACATCCCCTCCGCGGAGGAGTGGATGCAGCACAACCCCGACACCGGCTGGTCCGAGTTCGTCGCCGAGCGGATCGACTCGATCGTCGCCACCTACTCGCCGGACCGCATCGTCGTCTACGAGGACACCAGCAAGCGCGAGGCGCTGAAGCG
>DATBHQ010000161.1:0-2699 GCA_036557385.1 Solirubrobacterales bacterium
GATCCTCTCGGATGAGGTGCTCCCGTTCTATCCGCTTCTGCAGAGGCAGTGCCTGGAGCAGCTCTCGAGGCCGGACGAGCTGGGCGGGATTCCGCCGTCGCACCTGATGCGCTCCGGCGCCGACCTGAGCCCGGTCAACCCTGTGCTGGCGGCGATGAACCCGCTGGTGCGGACGGCCGCGCCGATCCTGATCGCGCAGGGGAGCGCCGACACGACGGTCTTCCCGGTCTACACCGACCAGCTCAAGGACGAGCTCGTCAAGGCCGGCGATCAGGTCACCTACGACAAGTACCCGGGCGTCGACCACGTCGGTGTGGTCACGAGCGGCGAAGCGGACGCGATGGCCTTCTTCCAGCAGATGGTGCCGCCGCGCCGCTGAGCGGCGACTCCCCGGCGGAGGCCTCCGCTCACGCTAGATTGAAAGCCACGCGGTGGGCGTAGCTCAGCTGGTAGAGCTCCTGGTTGTGGTCCAGGCGGTCGCCGGTTCGAATCCGGTCGCTCACCCTCTGCAAAGTCGTCCGAGCCGGGCCTGGGAGCGGAATGGGGTCGAGGCGTAGAATCCCGGCGATCGGACAGTGGAGAGGCACGCTCGCAGCCCGTGGATAGGGACTGACCCCGGGGTCGACCCGGTCAGGTGGGCGAGCTTGCTGCGTCGCGCCCACGAGCTGGCCCTTGCCGAAGGCACTCCACCCTCCATCCTGCGGGACGTGGTCGCGCAGTCGTGGAGGCGCTCGGCCACGGCCGGGGTAGATCCGGATCGGCCGGCGCCGAGGATGCTCGACGACGACGAGACGGCGAGGTCGCTGGCCCGGAACCCCATCTCGCACCTGCTGCCGATGATCGAGGAGATGCTGGCCGAGGCGACCGAGGGCGCCAGGTACTTCGCGGCCCTGAGCGACGCGGACGGCGTCCTGCTCTGGGCCGGCGGCCCCGCCCGCGCTCTCGAGATCGCCGAGGCGCCGGCGTTTCTGCCCGGCCACCTCGCGAGCGAGGACGCGGTCGGCACCAACGCGATCGGGACCGCCCTGGTGCTCGATCATCCGGTCCAGATCTTCTCGGCCGAGCACTTCAGCCGCCTGCTGCACGGCTGGACCTGCTCGGCCGCCCCGATCCACGATCCCGAGACCCACGAGACGCTGGGCGTGCTCGACATCTCCGGCGAGTTCCGCTCGGGCCATCCGCACAGCCTCGCCCTGGTCGGCGCGGTGGCGCGCGTGGCCGAGGCGCAGCTCGCGCAGGAGCAGGCGCGCCGCGACGAGCGCCTGCGCGAGATCTACCTGGAGCGGATCGGCGCCGAATCGCATCAGCGGAGCGCCCTCGTCAGCCGGAGCGGGCGCGTTCTCGCGGCCACTCCCCGCGGCTGGATCGGCCGCCGGATCGAGGTGCCCGCGGAGGGGCTGACCCCCGCGAACGGCACGGAGTTGAGATCTGAGCCGCTTGGGCGGAACGGCGCGAGGATCGTCTACCCGGCGGCCCCGAACGGTGGCCGCCGGAGGCGTCCGCGTGTCCACCTGCAGGCTCTCGGCCGGAGGCGGGCACGGATCACCGTGGACGGTGAGGTGACGACGCTCTCGCCCCGCCACAGCGATATCGCTGTCCTGCTGGCACTTCAACCGAGCGGGCTCAGCGTGAGTGAGCTCGGCCGCCGGCTCTACGGGCCGCAGTGCAACCCGATCACCGTGCGGGCGGAGGTATCTCGGCTCCGGCGGCTGCTGGGCCCGGTCCTGGCCTCGGACCCGTACCGCTTCGACGCCGATCTCGACGCGGATCGGCAATCGCTCCGGGATTCGCTCGAGAACGGCGGTCGCGCGCGAGCCGCGCCCGACGATGCAACCCCGTTGCAACCCCCCAGCTGAGGCGATCTCCGCAAAGAGGGCGGTTACGGTCGCGGTCACTGGCACCAGCGAGCAAGGAGGAGTGGCCGTGGCGGACAGCGTGAACTTGAGCACTGCTCAGGCGGTCGTGGATGCGGCCGTAGCGAAGGCGGACGAGATCGGCGTGCCGATGAACATCGCCGTCGTGGATGACGGCAACAACTTGACCGCCTTCGCGCGCATGGACAACGCCTGGCTCGGGTCGATCGACATCGCCCAGAACAAGGCCTACACGGCGAGGTCCTTCGACATGTCGACCAAGGACCTGGCGCCGCTCTGCCAGCCGAATCAGCCGCTGTTCGGCATCCAGGCCTCCAACCAGGGCCGCCTGATCGTCTTCGCGGGCGGCATCCCGCTGACCGATGGCGACACGGTGGTCGGGGCGATCGGAGTCAGCGGCGGCTCGGTCGAAGAGGACCACGAGGTGGCGGAGGCCGGCGTCGCCGCCTTCTAGCCGGAGGGAGGGAACCAATGGCGGACAACAGAGGCGTCTCCTACGTCGAGCCCGGCAAGGTCGAGGTCAGGGACATCGACTTCCCCGAGCTCGAGCTCAAGGATGGACCGGGGGTCCATCCGGACAACGTCGGCAGGAAGACGCCGCACGGGGCGATCCTGCGAATCGTCTCCACCAACATCTGCGGCTCCGACCAGCACATGGTCCGCGGCCGCACCACCGCGCCTCCCGGCCTGATCCTCGGCCACGAGATCACCGGCGAGGTGATCGAGACCGGCCCGGGCGTCGAGTTCATCAAGGAGGGCGACCTCTGCTCGGTCCCCTTCAACATCGCCTGCGGCCGCTGCCGCAACTGCAAGGAGGGGCACACC
>DATBHQ010000162.1:0-1998 GCA_036557385.1 Solirubrobacterales bacterium
TAGTTGCCGAGCGTCTGGCACAGCTCGTCGGTGAGATCGTCACCGCCGACGACGACGGCGTGGCACTCGCCGCCGATCTCCGCGGCGCGCGCGGTGCCCTCGGACACGGCGCCGAGCGAGTTCTTGTTGAACGCGCCCTCGTAATGAAGGACGTACGTGAGGACATCCGCCATTTAGATCAGCTTCCTTTCCTCGAGCCAGGCGACGATCTTCTCGACCGTCTCGTTCGTGTCCTCGTCCTCGATGATCTCGCCGGCCTCCTTCTCGGGAGGTGGCTTCAGCTCGAGGACGGCCGTGGGCGAGCCGCCTTCGCCGACCCGGTCGCCCTCGATGCCGACGTCGCCGATCGCCTTGGTGTCGAGCGGCTTCTTCTTCGCGCCCATGATCGCCTTCAGGCTCGGGTAGCGCGGCTCGTTGATCGCGTCGCCGACGCTGATCACGGCCGGCAGCTCGACCTCGACGGTGTCGTAGCCGTACTCGGCCTGGCGCTCGCAGGTGAGCTTGCCGTCGGCGACGTCCATCTTGATCACCTGGGTCAGCGAGGGCATCTTCAGGTGGTCGGCCACGACGGCGCCGATCGTGTAGCACTCGCCGTCGTCCGACTGCTGGCCCAGCAGCACCAGGTCGGGGCTCTCCGCCTCGAGGACCTTGGCGAGCGCGTAGCCGGTGGCGCAGACATCCGAGCCGGTCAGGGCATCATCGGTGAGATGGACGGAGCGGTCCGCGCCGAGCGCGACGGCCTTGTGCAGGGCGCGCACCGCGCTGTCGGGGCCCATCGTCACGGCGACGATCTCCTCGACGTCGGTGCCGCCCTCCTTGACCTGCATCGCGGCCTCCAGGGCATGGGTGTCGAAGGGGTTGAGGTTCTTCTCGCCCGAGCGGTCCAGGCGCTTGGTCTCCGGATCGATCCGCTTGTCGACGGCGGCGTCCGGGACCTCTTTGACGAGCACACAGATCTTCAAAGTTTCAGTCCTCTCTAACGGCGCTGATTCTTGGCTTCGCGGCGCGAGATGTTACCGATTCGGACTGGCTGACTGACCAGTCAATCGGTCCGGCCCCAAGTGCGGGGGCTGAGATACCCGGGCGGGCCGGACTCGAATCAGCCGAAATGGGCGACGAGCGGCTCGCCGCCCGCGCCCGGCAGCAGCCGGAGCACGGAGACGTGGTGCGGGTCCACGGGGATCCCGCCGCCTGAGCTGCCGGAGGGATCGAGGTGGAACCAGTTGAGGGGGACCTGCCGGCCGTCGTCCATCACCAGCTGGGCGCTGCGCAGATCGGCCCGGTGCGCCGGGTCGACGGTGACGAGCAGCCAGTTCGGCGCGCCCTCATAGCTGAAGACGGTTCCGGCGAAGGACCCACCCCCGCCGTAGAGCGAGTAGGCCTCGAACTCCCTGCCGTTCGCCTTCTGGAGGGTCTGGTGGTAGCGGGAGGCGTCGCGGAGATCGCCGGAGACGATCGCGAGAGTGATCCCCACGGCGGCCAGCGCGGCGGCGGCCGGAGCGAAGACCAGCCGCAGGCGACGGCGCCTTCGCGGCTTCGGGGCCGGGAGCACCCGGCGCAGGACCTCGGACTCGAAGCCCACCGGAGGCTCTCGATGCGGGGCGAGCAGGAGCAGCTCGTCCGCGACCTCGGTGAGCCCCTCCACATGGCGCCGGCAGTCCGGGCAGTCGGCGAGGTGCTCCAGGGCACGGCCGCGCTCCTCGCCCTCGACGATGCCGAGGGCGAGCTCGGGCGCCATCTCGCGGATCTCCTGGCAGCGCGGATCCATCAGCCGCTCACCTCGAGCTCCTCGCGAAGCTTCAGCATCGCCGTCCTGATCCGGGTCTTGACGGTCCCGAGCGGGATGTCGTCGAGGTCCGAGATCTCCCGCGCGGTCCGGCCCATGTACGCCGACAGGACGAGCGCCCGCTTCTGGTCGTCGGGCAGCTCTGTGATCGCGGAGCGGAGCTGCTCGCGCTCGTCGGGCTGCAGCGCGGCGTCGGCCGCCGCCGGCTCCTG
>DATBHQ010000163.1:0-7352 GCA_036557385.1 Solirubrobacterales bacterium
GCCGCGGCCAGCGCTTCACAAAGTAAAGCTATGCCGCTATCCTGGCGGGGCGATGGACCGTGAATGTCCCGTCTGCCGGACGGCGGAGGTCATCTCCGGCAAGTGGACCCTCCTCATCATCCGCGACCTGGCCGATGACTCGCTCCGCTTCTGCGAGCTTGAGCGCTCCCTGGAGGGCATCAGCCCGCGCACCCTCTCCCTGCGCCTGAGGGCGCTGGAGGAGGAGGGCATCGTCGAGCGTCGCACCTTCCCCGAGGTGCCGCCGCGCGTGACCTACCAGCTCACGGACAAGGGCCGAGCCCTCGTCCCGCTGATCGAGGACATGCGCGCCTACGGCCGCCGCTGGATCCCGGTCGAGGAAGACGACCGGGTCCCCGCCGCCGTCTAGGCACCAGCGACAAAGTCAAAAGCGCAATGAAGGGGGGCTGAGCCGGCGGGCTCGGTCTTCCGAGAGAGTGTTTGTCGACTTCGCCGCCGTATTCGCCGCTAACTCGACAACGGAGGGCCTGTCGGGCGGATCTCGAGCGATTTGCCTCCGTATTGGGGGGGGCAAAGTGCTCGAACCCGTCTCCGAGAGCCGACCAGCGCCGGACCCACTCCCCTTCATTGCCGCTTTTGGGTGTTCGATGCAAGTCTCCCTGCAAGCGCAGGAACGTGCCGCCCCACGGGCAATCGGGAGTGCGTGACCACGCTTGAGAGCACCACCGAGCGCCTCGAGGAGGCGCTTCGCCGCCTGGCCGTGGAGGCGGCCGACCTCTTTGAGGAGTTGCTCGCGAACGGCGCCGAGATGCCCTTCGACCTGGAGCCCTCCGATGACGGGCCGCTGCCGATGTTCTCCTACGCGCCGCTGACCGGGCAGTTCATCGAGCGCCATCTGGGCGAGCTCCGGCGGCTCGAGGCCTTCATCGAGGTGCGCGAGATCGCCGGGGAGGAGGCCGCCACCGGCTTCCTGATCGGGCTCTGGGACGGCAAGAGCGAGTTCGACGTGGCCGGCGACCGCCTGCGCGGCGCCATCGACGCGGTCGTCTCGATGATCGCCTCCGACTCCGACGAGGCGACGCCGGCGGGCGACGTGATCGTGCCGCTGGTGGGCTTCCACATGCCCGTCGACGAGATCGAGCTTGACGGTGTGCGGATCGTGCGCGCCGACCAGGTCGAGGACGCGCCGATCGACGCGGTCGACGCCACCCGCTCCGGCGGCCACGGGAAGTCCGGCTTCCTGGCCCGCCTCACCTGCGGCCTGGCGACCGTCGCGCCCGCCGCGGCCGTGGCCGACGACCTGCGCCGCGCGCTGCGCACGATGCGCCTGTTCCGACCCGGCGCCGTCGGGCTTCACCCGCACGGCTGGGCGAAGCGCTCGGGAGGCTGGGAGCGCTTCGGCACCGGGGTCGGGCGCCCGCGGCAGGGCGGCTACCGCCTGACCGGGAACGAGGCCCCCGAGCTCGAGCACTTCTCCCGCATCCTGACCGAGCGCGAGACGCGCATCCCCTCGCTCGACTGGGCGGCGTCGCGCTTCGAGCTCGGCGCCGAGCGCTCCTCGCTGATCGAGGCGCTCAGCGACTACCTGCTGGCGCTGCGCGGCCTGCTCGAGGGCGGCGGCCCCGCGCGGACCTCTCTGTCGGCGCGGGTCGCCGCGCTCGCCTGCGAGCCCTTCGAGCGCGAGCAGGGCCGCGTCACCGTCGAGCGCGCCCTCGCGATCGAGCGCAAGCTGATGAGCGGCGGCCGTTACAAGCCGGTCGCCGGCGCCTCCCCCCTGGACGTGATCGCCGAGCTCGAGGAGCTGCTCCGCCGCCTGCTCAAGGGCATGGCGATGGGCGAGCTGGGCGGCGACCTGAGGGTCGCGGCCGACGAGATCCTGCTCTCCGAGGGCCTCTCCGCCATCCACGTCGATTCGCCCGGCGTGCAGGAGACCGCCGAGTGGAGGCTGCCGGACCCGAGGCCCGACGAGACGCTGGATCTCACCGCGATCTCCGACGCCAACCTCGGTGAGGCCGAGATCGAGGTCCGCCGCTCCGAGGAGGAAGAGCGCGCCGAAGCCGAGACTACGTCGGAGACGAACGAAATCGGGGATTTGTCCGTCCGCAGGGGCGGCGACGATCCGCAGCCAACGACGAGGATCGTCGTCGATCAGGTCGAATTACCCGACCTAATGGGCACTGAAAGCGACCATCGCGCTTCGACCCCGCCACCCGACTTCGGGGGTCGAGCGGATTGGTTCTCCGCCGGGGACGGCGAGCCCGAGTGGCCGGCCTTCGCCAGCCCGCGGCGCAAGCAGAAGCACGACACCGAGCGCCAGCCCTCCACCGACCGCGTCCGCTACCTCTTCCCGGTCCCGGATGCGACGGACTGGGAAGTGGGCGAGCTGCACTACGAGCGGCGGCCAGGCCGCTCCACTTCGGAGCGAAGGGCGTAAGCCCGTAGCGACTTGTGATGGGCGGCCGCTTGCCGCCGCGTTTGGTGGCGAAGCCGTTTAAGCGGCGCCGCTCGCCGCCAGCTCCTCGCGCTGCTCCTCCGACGCGAACAGGTAGCGGTCGATCTTGAGCAGCGCCTCGAGGTCGTGGACGTCCTCGTCCAGGTAGGGGATCCGGATCACGGCCTTCGGCTGGAGCTCCCGCTGGAGATGCTCCACGTTGCGCGCGTCTCGCTCCGCCAGGGCCTGGTAGTCGGCGAAGTTCCGGGCGACCCGCTCAGCGAGGTCGTCGTCGAGAAGATCGGTGAGGTCGGCCTGGACCTCGCCGCTGGTCAGGTCCGCCTCGGTCTCGTAGTGCACCTTGTTGACGATCACGCCGCCGACCGGCAGCTGGGCCTCGACCAGCTTGCGGTGGAAGTAGACGGCCTCATCGATCGGCTCGCCCTGCGGGCCGCAGACGACCACGAAGGTGGTCGCCGGGTCGCCGAGCAGCTCCGAGACCCGCTTGGCGCGTTCGCGGAAGCCGTCGACCATGCCGCTGAAGGCCTGGAAGAATTCGGAGAGGTCGGAGAGCAGGTCGAGCCCGGTGACCCGCTTCAGAACGCTGAACGCCATCGAGCTGCCGCGGCCGACGACCTTGGCGGCGACCCCGGTGGGCTTCATGAACATCTGCATGCCGCGGCCCTCGATGAACTGGGTGAGCCTCTTCGGCGCGTCGAGGAAGTCGAGGGCCTCGCGGGAGGGAGGGGTGTCGAGGACGAGGAAGTCGTAGCGGCCCTCCTGGTGGATCTCGAAGAGCTTCTCCATCGCCATGTACTCCTGCGAGCCCGCGAGGGCGTTGGAGAGCTGGCGGTAGATGCGGTTCTCGAGGATCCGGTCGCGCGTCTCGGCGTCCGGCGCGTGCTTGCGGACGAGCTCGTCGAAGGTCGCCTTGGCGTCGAGCTGCATCGCCCAGAGCTCGCCCTTCAGCTCGACGCCGCAGGGCTCGAAGAGCGCCGGATCCACCTGCTTGGGCGTGTTGCCGAGCTCCTCCAGGCCGAGCGAGTCGGCGAGCCGCTTGGCTGGGTCGATGGTGAGGACGCACACCTTCTGCCCGCGGGCCGCCAGGCCGGCGGCGAGGGCCGCCGAGGTGGTCGTCTTGCCCACCCCGCCGGAGCCCGCGCAGATGCAGATTCCCCGGCCCTCGACGATGTCGGTGACGGTCGCCATCAGACCAGCGCCCCGGCGAGGCGCTCCAGCGACGGGACGTCGAGCTGCGGTTTGAAGATGAAGGGCAGGGTCTTGACCGGCGAGGAGACGGCCTGCTTGAGGCGCTGGAGCTGCTCGCGCTGGGAGCGGCAGCGCCGGTGCTCAGAGAGGGCGGCGCGCACGGCCGCCCGGGCCGGCCCGCCGGCTCGCTCGAGCGCGTCGGTGAGCTCGTCCGCATCGCCGCTCGAGAAGCGCTCCGGATAGAGCCCGTTCATGTAGACGCGGTCGACCTCCATCCCGATCTCGCCACTCAGGGACTCCTCGAGCGACGCCGTCTCGTTGACCGGCATCTCCTCCGGCAGGGAGACGATCGCCACGCCGGTGGTGTCGTGGTTGGTGATGAAGGTGTCGAGGGCCTGGGCCTGTGCGTGCACCGGGCCGACTCGGGCGATGCCGGCGAAGGTCCTCGGTGTCTGCAGGAAGCCGATGCCGTGTCCGGTGGCCGGGGCGTCGACGATCACCAGGTCGTACTCCTGGGCCTTCTTCACCCTGCGGTCGGGCTGGGCGAGCTCCCAGATCTTCCCGATCGTCACCAGCTCCTTGAGCCCGGGGGTGGCCGCGGCGAGGTAGTTGAACACCCGCGAGCGGACCAGCAGATCCCGCATCGCCCTGACCTTGAGCTGGAGCAGCAGGTACTCGCGCAGGGACTGGTCGGGGTCGATCGAGATCGCCCAGAGGTTGTCCGCGACCTCTACCTCGTGAAATCCGATCTCGGCGCGCCGGAAGACGCGGGAGGCGGTCTCCTGACCGCCCACCTCGCAGACGATCGTGCGCTTGCCGCGCGAGGCGGCCGCGAGGCCGAGGGCGATGGAGATCGTGGACTTGCCGACGCCTCCCTTGCCGGTCACGAAGACCAGGCGCTTGTCAAGTAGCTCAGGCACGGCGACGGATTGTTCCAACCACGGGAAGGAAACTCGGCATCGGGTGCGAAATAGCCGCAAGCGATGGGAATTTTCAAGAAGAACGACGCGTTCGACGAGGCCGCAGAGAGCGGGCGCATGCGCCCCGAGGATCTCGTCGGCCCCAAGCCCGACCGGCAGGAGGAGGCGACGCCTGAGATGGATGAGCCGAAGGTTGAGCCGGTCCAGGAGAAGCCCAGGGAAGAGGCCAAGGGCAATCCCGAGAAGCCCAAGAACGAGGGCCCCGCGAAGGTGATCGCCTTCGCCAACCAGAAGGGCGGCGTGGCCAAGACCACTACCGCGCTCAACCTCGCCGTCGCGTTCAAGGAGTCCGGCCACCGCGTGCTCGCGGTCGACATGGACCCGCAGGGCAACCTGACCATGAGCCAGGGAATCGACCCGGACAAGGTCGAGCGCAGCATGTTCGACGTGCTCGTCCACCGGATCCCGATCCGCGAGGTGATCGTCGAGCGCGAGATCGACGTCGCCGTCGCCTCGATCGACCTTGCCGGCGCGGAGATCGCGATGTCGACGCAGATCGGCCGCGAGCGCTCGCTGCAGAAGGGCCTCGACGCCGTCAAGGAGGACTACGACTTCGTCTGCATCGACACCCCGCCCAGCCTCGGGCTGCTGACCGTGAACGCGCTCACCGCCGCCGACAAGGTGATCGTGCCGGTCCAGTGCGAGTACCTCTCGATGCGCGGCCTGGTCCAGCTTCAGAACACGCTTCAGATGATCCGGGAGAACCTCAACCCCGGCGTCGAGATCGAGGGCATCCTGCCGACGATGCTCGACTCGCGGACCGTCCACGCCAAGGAGGCGGTTGAGATCCTCGAGGAGAACTTCGGCGACCTCGTCTTCAAGTCGCGGATCCGCAAGGCGATCAAGTTCGCCGAGGCGCCCGTCCGCGGCAGCTCCGTCATCAAGTACGACCCGAACGGCAAGGCCGCTGGCGCCTACCGCGAGCTGGCCAAGGAGGTTCTCACCCATGGCTCGGAATAAGAAGCGCGCCAGCATGCGCGAGGGCCCCCTCGCCGACCTCTTCCGCTCGACCGAGGAGTCGGTCGCGCCCGAGGAGATCAAGGTGACGGCGCAGCCGAACGGCGGCGGTGTCGCCCTCGAGGAGCCGGTCCAGGAGACCCCCGGCCCCGAGCCGGTCCCGGAGCCCACGCCCGAGCCCGTCCCGGAGCCCACGCCGGACCCGGTGCCGGACCCGGTCCCGGGCCCCGAGCCCGTGCCGGAGCCGACTCCGCCGGAGCCGGTCGCCGAGGGCGCCCTGGAGGAGCCCGAGATCGAGATCCACCACGAGGGCCTGGAGCGCCTGATGGGCGGACCCGGCCTCGAGGTGCGGCCCCGCTACGGGCGTGACGAGCCCTCGATGGAGGGCCCCGCGCCGCGCCAGCCCGTCGTGCCGCGCACCCACCAGGCCGTCCTGCGCGTGGTCGGCGTCGGAGGCGCCGGCGTCAACGCCGTCAACCGGATGGTCGAGGCCGAGCTCCCCGGCGTCGAGTTCCTGGCGATCAACACCGACCTTCAGTCCCTGCAGACCTCGAACGCGGACCTGACGCTGCACATCGGCGGCGAGATGACCCGCGGGCTCGGCGCCGGCTCGGACCCGAGGGTGGGCTACAAGGCCGCCTTCGACGAGCAGGACAAGATCAAGGAGATGCTGAAGGGCTCCGACATGGTCTTCCTGGCCTCCGGGGCCGGCGGCGGGACCGGCACCGGCGCGGCTCCCGTGGTCGCCAAGCTGGCCCGTGACATCGGCGCCCTGACCGTCGCCGCGGTGACCAAGCCGTTCACCTTCGAGGGCGCGCGCCGCATGGCGCAGGCCGAGGCGGGCATCGCCGCCCTCGGCACCGAGGTCGACACGATGATCGTCGTGCCGAACGAGCGGCTGCTCACCATCCTCGAGCGGCGGACCACGATCACCGACGCCTTCCGGGTGGCCGACGACGTCCTGCGCCAGGCGGTACAGGGCATCTCGGACCTGGTCATGCTGCCCGGCCTGATCAACCTCGACTTCGCGGACGTGCGCACCACCATGCTCGACGCAGGCGACGCGATCCTCGGCATCGGCATGGGGGTCGGTGAGCACCGGGCGACCCTGGCCGCCGAGAAGGCCGTCGCCTCCCCCCTGCTCGAGACCTCGGTCGAGGGCGCGCGCTCCATGCTCCTCTCGATCACCGGCGGGCCCGACCTCTCGCTGATCGAGGCGAGCGAGGCAGCAGATGTGGTCAGGCAGGCCGCACACCCCGAGGCGGAGATCATCTTCGGAGCCAGCGTGGACGAGGAGATGAGCGAGGAGGTCTGGATCACGGTGATCGCCACCCGCTTCGACAACGCTTTCTCCCGGCGTCACCGACGCGACCGGCGCTCGGAGCCGCGCGAACCGCGAAGCCTCGACAGAGACGCGGTGCAGCGGCCGGAGCGCAACTCGGACCCGCTGGCGGACTGGCGGTCGATGCCCAACGTCCGCTACGGCAGCGTGGACGAGCTCTACGGCGACGACAACGGGAGGGGCGGCCTTGACCGCCGTCCCACCGAGCCGCGCTCGATCGAGAACCGCGTCCTCGACGTGCCCGAGTTCGACCCCGAGGACTGAGCTTCGGAAAATCCCGGACTCTTTGTGCGGGATCTCGCCGATGCCCTGCCGTGGCCTGCGAGGCAGACTGACCCGGCTGCTCGGGGGCAAGGAAGACTTGAAGCCCGCAAGGAAGCGTCAGGGCAGGACGTAGGGAGAACCTGGGGAGGGGAGCACCGGCCGGCGAGAGCCGGCCGGTCTCGTTCTGGGG
>DATBHQ010000164.1:0-6011 GCA_036557385.1 Solirubrobacterales bacterium
GCGGCTCACCTGCGACGTCGAGGCATCCGGGCCGAAGAACTGCGCACGCAGGTCGTTCTCGAGACCGATCACATCCCACCCGGTCTCCGCCAGGTGCCTCACCGACTCCGATCCGATCAGGCCCCCGGAACCAGTGACCACCGCGACCGCCATCACTCAGCCCCTCCCGGCGGTCGCCACGCCGAACCCGAGGCTGTCCCGCAGCGCGTCGGCGTGCTCGTCGATCCAGGCGGCGAGATCGGCGAGGGTCTGCCGCGCGGAGCGAGAGGGACGCCAGCCCGTGCGCTCGAAGAGCCGAGCGCAATCCGAGATGTACACGGGGACGTCACCCGGGCGATTCTCCGGCTCGGAGGAGATCGGCACCTCCCTGCCCGTCAGCTCTCGGCACAGATCCGTCGTCTCGCGCAGCGACAGGCTGGACTCCCGGCCGCCCCCCACGTTGAGCACCGCGCCGTCCCACGCGCGGGGGGCGGTGAGCTGCTCCTCGACGAGGTCGGCGAGGTCGGAGACGTGGACCAGGTCGCGTACCTGCTTGCCCGTGCCGCCGTAGCCGATGTAGCTGAGGGGACGACCGAAGTGGTGGCTGAGCAGCCAGTGGGAGAACACCCCCTGGTCCACCTTGCCCATCTGCCACGGCCCGGCGATCACTCCGCAGCGGTCGACCACTGCCTGCAACCCGAACATGTTCCGATACTCCTCGATCAGCGACTCGGCTGCCAGCTTGGTCGCGCCGTACAGCGTCCGCGCGCCCGTCAGCGGGAAGTCCTCGGAGATCCCGGCGGCGGACGCGCCGCGCAGCTCCTGGTCGTCGAGCAGCTCGAAGCGCGTCTCGGCCTCCTCGTAGGCGAGGGCGTTGAGCGCGGCGATCGGGTAGACCCGGCTGGTGGAGAGAAAGATCACGAAGGCATCCTCGCGGCGGGCGTGCTCGAGGCAGTTGTAGGCGCCGGTGAGGTTGGTGTGGAAGACGAACGAGGTGTCCCCGTCGAGACCGCTCGTCGCCGCGGGCTCCGCCGAGCACTCGATCAGGGCGGTCACGCCGGTGAGCTTCGTGAGATCGCCGGGCTCGCGAACGTCGCCGCGGACGAAGCGGACGCCCGCCTCCTCGAGCCTCGGCGGATTGAGCTCCGATCCGGGCCGGTGCAGGCTGTCGAGCGCGACGATCTCCCAATCGGGATGGCGCCCAGCGAGCTGGATCGCGAGATTCGAGCCCACGAATCCGGCGCCGCCGGTGATCAGGATCATGCCGGACTGATAGCAGAGGCCCGGCAGCCGGACCGGTTTCGGCAGGTGCTCGTACGATTGCCGCGATGCTCGACTTCGATGCCGCGCTCGCGGAGGCGGAGACACCGCCCCTGAAACACCCGGACGGCTCCTTCGGCGAGATCGAGGCCCGCTCGGCCTTCACGCGCCTCGAGCGCGGCTGGGCCGAGTGGCTGCTCGAGCTGCGGCGCCTGCTCGCCGATGGTGGCCGCCTCCGCATCGGCCTGGCGTCGCCCGAGAGCTTCGATGAGCTGACCGGAGCGGCCTGGGACGAGAACCGGGTGGGCATGACCGTCGTCTCCGCGCTCGACGGGCCGGGCCGGCGGGCCGTCTTTCACGCCGAGTGGTGGCTGCGGGCGCACTGGGGCCGCGCCTTCGAGGTCGTCTCGATCAAGGAGGGCGACGGCCGCGAGATCCTGCTCACGACGAAGGACGCGCAGGTGACCGCCGACGAGCTGCGCCGGCCCGAACCCGGCGAGGAGCGCGAGCTCGCGGCAGCCCAGGCGAACGCCGTCCTGCTGGGGGCCCAGCTCGACCTCGCGTCGGAGAGGCTCCGCCGGCAGCTCGAGGAGCAGCGCGAGGACATGCACCGGGAGCTCATGCGGCGCTCCTTCGCCAGGGCCGACGCCGAGTGGGCCCGCGGTGGTCCCGGCTCCCCCGCCGCCCTGGTCGCGGCGGAGTACGAGGCGAGCACCAGCTGGCGAATGACGAAGCCGCTGCGCTCGCTGGGCAGGCTGCTGAGGCGTGATCGGTAGACGCCGCGCCGCGAACGGCGCGGGGCGCGAGCTGGGGCTGCCGGCCGACCGGCCGCTGATCTCGGTCGTGCTCCCCGCTTATGAGACGGATCCGCGCCACCTGCGGGAGGCGATCGGCTCGGTCAGGGCGCAGAGCTACCCCGACTGGGAGCTCGTCGTCGTCGATGACGGTTCGCGGCGCGCTGACACGCGCCGGGCGATCACGCGCGCGGTCTCCCGCGACCCGCGGATCACCGCGAGGGTGCTGGAGCGAAACGCGGGCATCTCGGCCGCCACGAACGCGGGGCTCGAGCTCACGCGCGGCGAGCTCGTCGCCTTCCTGGATCACGACGACACCCTTGCTCCCGACGCACTGCTGCGCGTCGCTCAGGCCTTCGCGGCGGACGACGTCGACGTCGTCTACACCGACCAGGACAAGCTGACGGCGGACGGCCGAAGGACGGATCCGTTCCTGAAGCCGGATTGGTCGCCTGTCTACGCCCTGGGAGCGATGTACGTCGGGCACCTGCTGGTGGCGAGGCGGGAGCTGATCGCCGAGGCGGGCGCGCTCGATCCGGCTTTCGACACGATCCAGGATTTCGACCTGCTGCTCCGGCTTTCCGAGCGCACCGAGCGCATCCGGCACGTCCCGGAGATCCTCTACCACTGGCGTGCGATCCCCGGCAGCATCGCCCTCGGGGAGGATGAGAAGGAGGGCGTGAGCGAGCTGCAGGCGCGTGCGGTGAACGCGCACCTCGGACGCCGGGGAATCGCGGCGGAGGCGGTCCCCCACCCGACGATCCCGCATCGGCTCCGGCTCTGCCCGCACCCAGGCCGGGGCACTCCGGCCGTCGACATCGTGACCACCGCTCGGCGGAACCCGGGAAGGGAGGCGAACCTGGCCGCCCGCCGCGGCGACGGGGAGTTCATCGTCTTCCTCGGCGAGCGGACGGAGGCGCTCGGGGCGGACTGGATCGAGGAGCTCGTGCTCTACGCGGAAATGCCGGGGGTCGGCGCGGTGGGTCCCACGCTCGTCCACCCCGACGGCCGCGTCTCGGCGGCCGGGTTCGCGCTCGGTCTGTACGACCCGGCCACCCCGGTGATGGAGGGCTTCGACGGCGAGGGTGACGGCTACTACGGCGCGCTGGCCTGCGCGCGCGAGGTGTCGGCGGTGGGGATGGAGTGCATGCTGGTGCGGCGGTCGCTCTTCGAGCGGGTGGGCGGGTTCCAAGAGGCCTACAGCCGGCAGTTCCCTGGCCAGGATCTCTGCCTGAAGCTCCGCGAGGCCGGGGCGTCGACGATCTGCACGCCAGTCCCGCGGACGATCGACCACACGACCGAGGCGGAGCGCCGCTCGGACTTCGACGTGCTCGACCGCGCCCTGTTCGTGGACCGCTGGTATGAGCGGCTAGCGGCCGGCGATCCCCACTACGGCCGGGGCTTCCTGCGGGACGCGGCGGACTACACGCCGGCCTCGCGGCGCGCGGATGAGCTGGACCTGGCGATGAAGGAGGCGGCGCGGTGAGGGTGCTGATCCTCCACTTCGGCAAGCTCAACGTGAACAGCGTCATCCAAGCCTTCCACCTCGGCGAGGAGCTGACGGCCGAGGGGATCGAGGTGACCCTCTGCGGCAAGGGCCCGGCCGGGCGGATCGCCGACGTCGGCGAGCCCACCTTCGACTGCATCACGTACGACGAGCTCGACCGGCGGCTGCGCGCCTGGTCCCGCGACCCGGGCGAGACGATCGTCTGCGCCTGGACCCCCCGCGACATCGTTCGGGCCGCCACCGAGAGGGCGATCGCGGCGCTCGGTTGCCCCTACGTCGTCCATCTCGAGGACAACGAGGAGCACCTGCTCTCCTCGGCGCTCCGGGCGCCCTACGAGGAGCTCCGCCGCCTGCCGGCCGAGCGGCTCGACGAGCTCTGCGGCGAGGACTTCATCCACCCCGCCCGCTACCCGCGGCTGATCGAGCGGGCCGCGGGCATCACCGTGATCACCGAGGAGCTCGGCGAGTTCAACTTCGGCCGCAGACCGCAGCACCTGGCGCGGCCCGGCGTCGACTCGGAGCGGTTCCGGCCGGACCTGACCCCCGCAGTGAGCCGGGAGCGGCTCGGCCTGCGCCCGGACGACTTCGTGCTCGTTTACCACGGGATCGGCCACTGGGCGAACCTGCGGGAGCTGTTCAGCCTTTACACGGCGGTGAAGCTGCTCCAGCGCCGAGGACGGCGAGTGAGGCTCGTCCGGCTGGGCAGCACCAAGCCCGGCGGCGTCGACCCGCGCACGTTGCAGGCGCTGCGCGACGGCGAGCCGGACCTCGGCGACGTGCCCTGGCGGGAGATCCCGGGCTACCTTGCCCTGGCGGACGCCTACGTGCAGCCCGGCGGCCCAAACGACTTCAACCGCTACCGACTCCCGTCCAAGCTGCCCGAGTTCCTGGCCATGGGCCGGCCTGTGATCCTGCCCGCGTGCAACCTCGCCGAGGAGATGAACGAGGGCGAGAACGCGCTGCTGCTTCACCGCGGCGACGCCCTCGAGATCGCCGCCGGACTCGAGCGGCTGCTGGACGAGCCGGGCCTCGCGGAGCGCCTCGGCACCGGCGCCAGGCAGTTCGCGGTCGAGCGGCTGAGCTGGCCGCGGAATGCCGCCGCCCTCGCGGACTTCTACCGCCGCCGCCTCGTCTCGGCAGCCGTCCCGGCCGCCGCATGAGTGAGCTCTTCCCCGACGACCGGCTCTGGGAGCTCGAGGAACGCTATCGCGGTCGCTTCGCGGCCGAGCCGCTCTCCTACGGGACCGTCAGGGACCTCGCCGACAGCCGCGACCACTTCGCCGGGCTCGCGCGGGCCTCCGGGGACATGAAGGACCTGCAGCGCTGCTGGATTGTGAAGGCGGTTTTGGGCAACACGGACCGCGGCGGCCGCCTGATCGAGATCGGGGCCGGAGAGCCGCTGGTGGCCGACCTGCTCTCGCGGCTCGGGCACGACGTCACCGTGGTCGACCCCTACGACGGGAGCGGGGACGGCCCGGTCGAGTTCGAGCGCTTTCGAGACGCCTATCCCGAGCTGACCTTCATCCGAGAGAGCTTTCCTCCGTCCGGCGAGCTCCCGGCCGACGTCGCCTGCGTGTACTCGATCTCGGTCCTCGAGCACGTCGGGCTCTTTCACGTCGGCCCGGTGATCGACGCTGCACGCGCTGTCCAGGCGCCTGGCGGCTGCTCGATCCACGCGATCGACCACGTTCTCGCCGGCTGGGGAGAGGAGCGCCACCGGGCGGACCTGGAGGAGATCGTCAGTCGCTCGGGGCTCTCCACTGGCGACCTTCACCGGACGCTGGAGGCGCTGGGCGACGACTCTGACGCCTACTTCGAATCCGCGGAGACGCATGAGCTCCGGCGCGGCGCGATCCCGTACGACGAGTACCCGATGCGGCGGATCGCCTCCATCGGGCTGATCAGCCGCCCGTGAGCGTGACGGCTGCCGCTATGTTCCGCCTGAGATGATCGCATTCGGCTGCCCGATCACCAATCACGCCAAGTACGAGGCCTTCGCCGAGCGGGGCATCAAGCTCATCGCAGAGCCGGATTCGAAGGTCCTCGCGCTGGGTTCGGCGGGGCTGGGCGACGCATCGATCTTCCGCAACTACAACCTGCTGATCGAGCAGGCCACGAAGCTCGAGGACCTCGAGGCGCTGATCCTCGTCCACCAGGACGCCGAGATCGTCGATCCGGAGTTCATGTCGAAGGTGAGGGGCGCCCTGAAGGACCCCGACGTCGGGATCCTCGGCTGCGCCGGAGCGATCGGCGTCCGGAACATCGCCTGGTGGGATGGATCGGTGACGCTCGCCTCGTTCTCGCACAAGTACGAGGAGTACGGCGGCGGCGAGATCCTCGGGGCCACCTTCAACTGGGAAGACAAGCCGCCCGAATCGCGAACCGGCGAGGTCGACGTGATCGACGGTTTCATGATGGCGCTGCCACCCTGGTTCATCGAGAACATCCGGTTCGACGAGTCGCTCGGGCAG
>DATBHQ010000165.1:0-4842 GCA_036557385.1 Solirubrobacterales bacterium
CCGGCCGGACGCCGACCGCCTAGTCCAGGCGTACCACAGCGCAGCGGCCACCCTCAACCTGTTCCGGGCTTTCGCGACCGGTGGCTACGCGGACCTTCACCAGGCGCACGCCTGGAATCAGGACTTCGTGGCCGAGAGCCCCGCGGGGCGCCGCTACGAGCAGCTCGCCGGGGAGATCGACCGCGCGCTCTCGTTCATGAAGGCGTGCGGCGCCGACCCCGAGGAGCTGCACGGAGTCGAGCTCTACTCGAGCCACGAGGGACTCCTGCTCGAGTTCGAGCGGGCCCTGACCCGAATCGACAGCCGGAGCGGCCTGCCGTACGACCTCTCGGCCCACCTGCTCTGGATCGGCGAGCGCACCAGGGACCTGGGCGGCGCCCACGTCGAGTTCTTCCGCCAAATTCACAACCCGATCGCCGTGAAGCTCGGCCCCACGGCCACGCCGGAGGACGCCCTCGGGCTGATCGAGCGCCTCAACCCCGATGGCGAGCCGGGCCGCCTGACGTTCATCACCCGGATGGGAGCCGGCAAGGTGCGCCAGGTGCTGCCGCCGCTGCTGGAGAGCGTCGCCGGCCGGGGCTCTCCCGTCGCGTGGATCTGCGACCCGATGCACGGAAACACCTTCGAGGCTCCCACCGGGCACAAGACGCGGCGCCTCGATGACGTCTTCGACGAGGTGGCCGGCTTCTTCGAGGCCCACCGGGCCCTGGGCACGCATCCCGGCGGCATCCACGTCGAGTTCACTGCCGACGACGTCACAGAGTGCGTCGGCGGCGGGCACGAGATCCTCGAGGGCGACCTCGAGCGGCGCTACGAGACGGCCTGCGACCCGCGCCTGAACCGCCGCCAGTCGCTCGACCTGGCCTTCATGGTCGCCGAGCTCTATCGCGAGACCGAACCGAGGGCTGCGAGCTAGGAGACCCGCCGGAAGACGAGGTCGAAGTCGGTCTCCCAGTCGCTGCCGTCCTTGGCCGCCTCCCAGCGTCCCTCGATCGTGTTGCCGTCCTCGGAGATCGTGGCGGTGAAGCGCTGGCTGAAGGGCTCGCCGTCGCGCCAGAGCTTCCACTCCCCGCCGCCGATGCTCATCTCGTAGACGCGGCAGACGTTTCGATCGTCGGTGTAGAGCTGGAAATAGCCCCCGCTCGCCGCATCGCAGCCCATCACGCAGACGCCGTTCGGCGCCTCCGGCATCTCCACGGTGGAGCGCTCGACCAGCAGCCGGTTGTCGGAGCCCTCGAGCCACTCGAAGGTCGCCTTCGCCTCGCCCGGCCACGGCTCGCCGTCCGGCGGGGTCGCCTCCAGCGTCCATTCGCCGACCAGCACCTCCATCTCCTTGAGCGCCTGCTCGGCGGTCGGCTGATCGATCATTCGGGCTCCTTCGGGTTCCGTTCGGGCTCCAGCATCTCCGGGTCGTGCGAGCAGATCATGGTCAGCTCCGTGCCGTGCTCCTGGCGCAGCCCCCGCAGGCGCTCCTGGTTGCGATGTCGCGCCTCCCCGTCGTTCTCGTTGAACTTCTCAAAGATTCGCCAGCCGCGCGGGCAGTGCATCGGCGTCTCGATCTCACCGTGGTGGAAGAAGGCGTCGCCGCAGTGAAGGAGCCAGCCGTCGGGGGTGTTGATCGCGACGCCGGAGTGGCCGGCCGAATGCCCGGGGAGCGGGATCAGCGCGATCTCCGCGTCCAGGTGAGGGAGGAGGCGAATGCTCTCGAAGCCGAACCAGCGGTCCCCGCCGGGCCCGTACTCGACCCAGTGCGGCCCGTGCGCCCACTGGTCCTTGATGTAGCGGGCGCGCTCCTTGAGCGGCGGGCGCTCCGCGGCGGCCAGCTCGGCGCCAAGGACGTGGACCTGCGCCTCGGGGAAGTCGCCGAGGCCGCCCGCGTGGTCGAGGTCGAGGTGGGTGGTGACCACGTGCCGGACCGTACCGGGGTCGATCCCGAGGGCCTCGATCTGGCGGATCGCGGTCTCGCTCTCCTCGCAGGCCGGGTTGACCAGGGCGTTGAAACGCATGCCGAGCCGCTTCCGATCGGCGCAGTCGGCGGTGCCGAATCCGGTGTCGACCAGGACGTGCTCGCCGCCGGCCTCGATCAGCAGGCAGTGGGCGATCACCTTCGTGCGCTCCAGCCAGCCCCCGTGCCCGTCCAGCATGCGGGCACCGCGTGGGCACATCGTTCCGCAGTTGAGATGCCGGACCTCGATGGCGCCGGAGCCTATTCGAGCGCATCAGAGATCGATCACCGATAATCCCCCAATGAACGAGGAGCGAGACTGGTCGGGGGAGAGCCGCGAGATCGTCGACAGCAGCCTCTACATGGTGCTGGCGACGGCCGACCTCTCCGGCCAGCCCTGGGCCTCGCCGGTCTACTTCGCCCACCGCGACTATCGCCACTTCTTCTGGATGTCGCAGCCGGACGCAACGCATTCGGTCAACCTGCGGGACCGGCGTGAGGTGGGAATCGCGATCTTCGACTCCTCGGTGCCGATCAACACCGGCCGGGGCGTCTACATCGGGGGCGTCGCGCGGGAGCTTCCCGCGCACGAGACCGGCGAGGGGATCGAGATCTTCTCCATGCGCTCCGTGGGCCACGGGGGCGGCGAGGTGACCACTGAGGACGTCAGCCCGCCCGCAAAGCATCGTCTCTACCAGGCGACCGCGGAGGCGATCTACGCCCTCGACGAGCACGACCACCGCGTGGAGGTCAGCCTCTGAAGGCCGTCGTGATGACGGTCGTGGGCGGGCCCGAGGTGCTCGAGCTGCGGGACGTCGAACGGCCCGAGCCGATCCCGACCGAGGTCCTGGTTCGGATAACCGCCGCCGGGATCAACCCGGTCGACTGGAAGACGCGGCAGCACGGGGGGTATCAACAGGCGACCGGTGGTCCGCCCCTGATCCTCGGCTGGGACATCGCCGGCGTGGTCGAGGAGGTCGATCCGGACGTCACCCGCTTCGCGCCGGGCGACCGCGTCTTCGGCATGCCCTGGTTTCCGCGAGTGGCCGGCGGCTACGCGGAGTACGCGACCTCGCCCGCGCGCCAGCTGGCGCGGACGCCCGACTCCCTCAGCGACGAGCAGGCTGGTGGACTGCCCCTCGCCGGGCTCACCGCCTGGCAGGCGCTGGTCGACGTGGCCGAGGTGGGGGAGGGCACCCGCGTCCTGATTCACGCGGCGGCCGGCGGCGTCGGGCACCTCGCCGTGCAGATCGCCAAGGCGCGTGGCGCCCACGTGATCGGCACGGCGCGGGAGGAGAAGCACGACTTTCTCCGTGAGCTCGGTGTGGATGAGCCGATCGACTACACCGCGGCCCCGTTCGAGGAGGCCGTCTCGGAGGTTGACGTCGTCTTCGACCTGATAGCCGGCGAGGACTACGGCCTGCGCTCGCTCGAGACGCTTCGGGAGGGCGGGCTGTGGCTCTGCATCCCCGCCGACGTGCCCAAGGCGGTGGCGGCCGCCGCCGGGACGCAGTCCAAGCGCGCCGTCTCGTTCCTGGTCGAGCCCGACTACGCCGGGCTCGAGTCGCTCGCCGCCCTCGTGGATGAGGGCAAGCTCAGGGTCGTCGTCGAGGAGACCTTCCCCCTCGACCAGGCCGGCCGGGCCCACGAGCGCCTCGAGGAGGGCCGGGCGCAGGGGAAGATCGTTCTGATTCCCTGATGGACTACGACAAGCTCAGCGGGCCGGACCTTGACCCCGAGCTGTGGAGTCCTGCGCGGATACCGCTCCCCTCGGGCGAGCACGTGCCGCTGGACCCGAACGCGGAGGTGACGGTCGGTGAGGGCGAGGTGCGGGTGAGGATCCCGCGCTTCTCGCTCGCCCACGGCGAGCTCCAGTCCGTCGACAGCCCCAAGTACCTGATCTTCTCGACACGCCAGTTCGAGCTGCCGCCGGACCGCCCGGCGAGCTTCACCGCCGAGATGGCGGTCGAGAACATCGGCGGCGAGCCCGAGGACTACCGCCGGGGGATGGCGGCCTTCCAAGTCTTCGACCTGCCGACGACGAAGCTCGTCTTCTCCGTCTGCGGCACCTCCACCCGCGTGCTCGCGCTGTACGAGCGGCTCGGCCTCGGCGGCGGCGGAGCGGACGCGCCCTTCTACTACATGATCGAGTCGCCGTACGAGGACTTCCGCGACGACTTCAGCCGGTTTCGCGAGTGCGAGCTCACGCTCGACCGCGGGGAATCGACCGCGGCCTGGCGCGTCGACGGCCAGACGATCTACGAGGCGCGGCGCGCCACGATCCCCGAGCGGGTGAGCCTCAGCTTCGGGATCTGGACGATGCTGCCGATCCGCGACGGCCGCAGCCAGTCGAACAGCGGGCAGGGTCTGGACGCCCGCTGGCGCCGCTTCCGCGTCCGCGGGATCGACGCTGGCTAGGCGCGCTCGTAGATCTGCACCCGGACGCCGTCCGGCCCGACGCCGCGGTCCTCGACCAGCTTCAGCTTGCGCCGCGGGAAGCCGTCTCCGAATAGCCGCTTCCCCTTGCCGAGGATAGTCGGGAAGAGCATCAGGTTCCACTGGTCGACCAGGTCGTTCTCGAGCAGCGTCTGGACGAGGGTCACGCTTCCGGCCACCTGGATGTCGCCGTCGTACTGACCCTTGAGCTTCTCGACCTCCTCCGGGACGTTCTCCGAGATCACCTGGGTGTTCTCCCACTCCGGGTCGGTGATCGTGGTGGAGACGAGGTGCTTGGGCATGCCGTTCAGCTTGTCCGCGAACGCGCCCATCTGCGGGTCACCCGCGCGCTCCGGCCACGCGGCCGCGAAGCTCTCGTAGGTCACCCGGCCAAGCAGCCCGGCGTCGGCCGCCATCAGCTCGTCGAGCTTGAACTGGTTGCCGTCCTCGCCGCGGTCGTA
>DATBHQ010000166.1:0-8762 GCA_036557385.1 Solirubrobacterales bacterium
AGAGGTTCCAGCGGGTCGGCAAGCAGGTGTCCGAGCTCGCCACGCTGGAGGTCGAGCTCTGCGAGGAGCGCAATCCGCGGATCTCGGATCGGATGGTCGCCGAGGCGACGCTGGGCCTGAAGAGGGTCACCCTTCGCGCCAGGGAGGCTTCCCCGGACATGCTCCATTCGATCCACGAGCTCGCGGAGGACATCCGCCGGCAGGTGAAGAAGCACCGCGAGAAGCGTCGTAAGCGCCACACCACGCGCAAGATGATGCAGCGGCTCAAGGGTGAGACGGCGTAGGAAGGACCGAGCAGCTCGGTAGCTAACCTAGTCCCGTGGCCGGCAGAGGACTCATCGACCGCGCCCTGCGGATGGGCGAGTCGAAGCAATTCAAGGAATACGAGGGACGAGTCGGGACGATCAACCGGATCGAGCCCGAGATGGAGCTGCTCGATGACGCCGAGCTGCGCGCGGAGGCCGACGAGCTCCGCAAGCGCGCCCGCGAGGGCGGCGAGTCGCTCGACGACCTGCTCCCCGAGGCGTTCGCGCTCACACGCGAGGCGGCCAGGCGGACCATCGGCCAGCGCCACTTCGACGTCCAGCTGATCGGCGGCATGGTGCTCCATTCCGGCGCCATCGCCGAGATGAAGACGGGCGAGGGCAAGACCCTCACGGCGACCCTGCCCGTGTTCCTGAACTCACTCGCCGGGGACGCGGTGCACCTGGTCACCGTCAACGACTACCTGGCCCGGCGCGACGCCGAGTGGATGCGCCCGATCTACGAGACTCTCGGGGTCACGGTCGCGGCGATCCAGGAGGAGGACGACCCGCCCGGGCGGCACGAGAAGTACGCCTGCGACGTGGTCTACGGGACCAACTCGGAGTTCGGCTTCGACTACCTGCGCGACAACATGGCCGGCTCACTCGAGGAGTGCGTGCAGCGAGGCCATGACTTCGCGATCGTCGACGAGGTCGACAACATCCTGATCGACGAGGCGCGGACCCCGCTGATCATCTCCGGGCGCCCCGAGCAGGCCGCCGACCTCTACTACACGTTCGCTCGCTTGGCGAAGCAGATGGTGGGCGAGCCCCACAAGGAGAAGCTCAAGTCTCTGGGGGAGAACAAGGACACGCGCAACGTCGACTACGACTACGAGTACGACGAGAAGCACAAGACCGTGGCGCCGACCGAGCGCGGTGTCAAGAAGGCCGAGGAGTTCCTCGGGGTCGAGAACCTCTACCTGGGCGAGCACGGGACCCTCGTCAACCACCTGATCCAGTCGCTCAAGGCCGAGTCCCTCTACAAGCGCGGCGTCGAGTACGAGATCGTCGAGGGCGACGTGATGATCATCGACGAGTTCACCGGCCGCATCCTCGAGGGCCGCCGCTGGTCGGAGGGCCTCCACCAGGCCATCGAGGCGAAGGAGGGCGTCCAGATCAAGGAGGAGAACCAGACGCTCGCCACGATCACCCTCCAGAACTACTTCCGCCTCTACGACAAGCTCTCCGGCATGACGGGCACGGCGCTGACCGAGGCCAACGAGTTCATGAAGATCTACAAGGTGCCGACCGTCGAGATCCCGACCAACGTCCCGATGGTCCGCGCCGACCACAACGACCAGATCTACAAGACCAAGGACGGCAAGTGGAGCGCGGTCCTCAATGAGATCGAGGCCCGCCACGAGGCCGGTCAGCCGATCCTCGTCGGCACGATCTCCGTCGAGGTCTCGGAGATGATCTCCGATGACCTCAAGCGACGCGGGGTCGAGCACGTCGTCCTCAACGCCAAGCCCGAGCACGCCCAGCGTGAGGGCGAGACCATCGCCCAGGCCGGCCGCAGGGGCTCGGTCACGATCGCGACCAACATGGCCGGCCGCGGCGTCGACATCAAGCTCGGGGGAAGCCCGGACGACATGGCCGTGACCGAGCTCCGCAAGCTCGGCCTCTCTCCCGGCGACGAGAGCTACGAGGAGGAGGAGAGGGCGATGATCGAGCAGCTCAAGGTGAGCTGCGACGCCGAGGCCGAGGAGGTCCGCCAGCTCGGCGGCCTCTTCATCTGCGGCACCGAGCGACACGAGTCCCGGCGGATCGACAACCAGCTGCGCGGCCGCTCCGGCCGACAGGGCGACCCCGGCGAGTCGCGCTTCTTCCTCTCCGCCGAGGACCAGCTGATCCGCCTCTTCGCCGGCGAGCGGATCTACAAGATCCTCGACCGCCTCGGTCCGGTGAACGAGGAGGGCGAGGAGGAGCCGCTCGAGGCCAAGATGCTGACGCGGACGATCGAGAACGCCCAGAAGAAGGTCGAGGAGCAGAACTTCCTGATCCGCAAGCGGGTGCTCGAGTACGACGACGTGATGAACGAGCAGCGGCGCGTCGTCTACAAGTACCGCCGCGAGATCCTCGAGGGCGCGGACATGTCGGACGCGGCCCGCGAGGGGGTGGGGGAGGTCGTCTCCCGCCTGGTCGACCAGTACACCCCCGGCGACGTGATCGAGGACTGGGACCTCGCCGAGCTTCAGACCCAGGTTCAGCAGCTCTGGCCCTCGACGGTCGACATCTCGGAGATGCTGCCGGAGCAGACCGACCGCGAGGACCTCCGTGAGCAGCTGCTGGCGGACGCGCTCGTCGCCTACGACCAGCGCGAGAAGGACTTCGGCGACGAGATCATGCGCCAGCTCGAGCGCGCGATCCTGCTGCAGATCATCGACAACCGCTGGCGGGAGCACCTCTACGAGATGGACTACCTGCGCGAGGGCATCCACCTCCGGGGCTTCGCCCAGATCGATCCCCTCGTCGCCTACAAAAACGAGGGCTTCTCCATGTTCGAGGCGCTGATGCACTCGATCTGGGAGGAGTTCGCGCGCCTGATCTTCCACGTCGAGGTCGAGGTGGCTCCACAGGCACAGGAGCAGTTCGCCCCGGCTCAGCAGGTCGGCGGGTTCGACTACTCGGGCGGGACCGCCGTGCAGCCGTCCGCCCTCGACCAGGCGGCAGTCGCGACCGCCTCCGGGCCGGACACTGCCGCCGAGGAGGCGATCGACGGCAACGGCGGTGGCGCCGTGATCCCCGAGCAGGAGACGGTCGTCAAGGACGAGAAGGAGAAGATCGGCCGGAACGACCCTTGCTGGTGCGGCTCGGGCAAGAAGTACAAGAAGTGCCACGGGGCGTAGTGCCCGAGGCCGGCGAGGAGATCGAGGGGTTCGGGGGGCATCGCCTTCGGCTGATCACCGTCGAGCCCGAGGAGCTCGTCATGGAGGCCACGTATTCGGGTGAGGCGCCGATGCCGCCCGCGCACCTCCATCCGAACCAGGCCGAGCGGTTCGAGGTCCTTGAAGGGACGATGAAAACCAAAATCGGCGATGAAGAGAGGGTCTACGAGGCTGGCGAGGCTTTCGAGGTGCCGGCCGGGACGCCGCACCAGATGGGCGCCCAGGAGCCGACCCGGATGCGCTGGGAGGTCCGCCCGGCCTTGCGCACCGCCGAGTTCTTCGAGCGGCTCTACGGCGAGGGCCCGGGAAGCGCCCAGGAGATGGGCGAGGGCTTCCTCGCCGAGTTCGAGGACGAGTTCCGCCTGGCCTAAGGGGACTGTCCTGACTTTGGGGCCTATACGACCCACAACTCAGGACAGTCTCGTCAGATGCCTCGGATGACCGCCTCGGCGACGCGCAGCGCCCTCTTCATTGCCGGTTTTTGAATCAGCCGCGCCCGGTCGCACCTGAGGTGGTGGCACCCGAACTCGCCCTTCCAGACCTCGAGGTTCGCCCCCGGCAGCCCCGCCAGCTCGAACTCGCGATGGTCCGAGTTCCCGGTGCCCGAATCACGCGACCAGCGCACCGTGACGCCCGCCCGCCGGGAGGCAGCGAGGATCTCGCCCTCGACGCCCGCGCGGATCGCGGGCTCCGGTGATCGCAGGTAGAAGCGCTTCCCGAGCCCCACCTCGTCCAGTGAGAGCGCGAAGCGGAGGTCCCCGCCCCGGCCCTCGGTTTTCACCTGCTTGACCAGTGCCGCCGCCCCCGCGTGGTAGGGGAGCCCCGTGACCTGCCTCTCCTCGGAGCCCGTCGCGACCAACCAGACGTCGCAGGCGGGATGCAGCTTCGCCAGGCGCGGAGCGAGCGCGACCAGGACGCCCACGCCGGAGGCGTTGTCGATCGCGCCGTGGCCCGGCGGCACGCTGTCGGTGTGTGACATCAGGATCACCAGGCACCTGCCGGGGTCGTCGAGCCGGCCGACCACGTTCTGGGACCGTCCGCGACCGGGCACGCGGAAGTGATCCACGCTGACCTCGAGCCCGGCGGCGCGGAACTGACGAGCGACGTAGCGGTGCGCGCGGCGCTCGTTCCTGCTCGCGGACGGGCGTGAGCCGATCTTCCCTGAGAGATGCACCGCCGCCTGGTAGGCGCTCGGTGGCGAATCGGCGCCCTGTGCGAGGGCGGCGATGGCCAGCGCGACGATGAGCGTGAGGATGGACACGGATCTCATATCGGTTGTCTAACACCGCCCGCGGCCCGTACGATGCGCCCATGGAGAAGGCCGCCGTGGAGAGCGGCGAGGGGCAGGCGACACGGACCGTCGCAGCCGACAACGAGGAAGCCACCGAGGCCTGGAGCGGCGTGCTCTTCGACCGCTTCGTCGAGTACCGAGACCTCGTAGTCGCGGGGCTGAGAGCGCACGGCGACGCGGCCATGGCGCTTCATCCGCCGGCGACCGGGGATCGCGTCCTGGACATCGGCTGCGGCTTCGGGGACACCACCCAGCGGCTCGCCGGGCTGGTCGGCGCGGAGGGTCACGCAACCGGCGTCGATGTCGCCGAGCCCTTCATCGAGGCGTCGATCGCTGAGGCGCTGCAGACGGGAGTCGAGAACGTCGACTTCTTCGCGACCGACGTCCAGGTCGGCGATCTGAGGGGCCCCTATGGCTACGCCTTCTCCCGCATGGGGGTGATGTTCTTCGGCAACCCGGTGCAGGCTCTTCGCAACATCGCCGGCTCGCTCCGGCCCGGCGGACGGCTCGTCGCCGTGGTCTGGCGGCGCAAGCTCGACAACGAGTGGCTCAGCCGCGCGGAGGAGGTGGCGCAGCGGTACCTGGAAGAGCCGGAGGAGCCCGAGGATGTGCGGTGCGGCCCCGGCCCCTTCTCGATGGCCAACGCCGACACGGTCTCCGAGCAGCTCCAGATCGCCGGCTTCGAGCAGCCCAGCTTCACCCGCTGTGATCTGCCGATCAAGATCGGCAACGACGTCGATCACGCGGTGACCTTCAACATGGCGCTCGGCCCCGCGGCCGAGCTCCTGCGGATCTGCCCGGCCGATGAGGTGGAGCGACTGCGTCCGCAGGTTCAGCGGGAGATCCGCGAGGTCCTGAATGACTACGTCCGTCCCGACGGCGAGGTCCACGCCCCGGCGTCCACCTGGATCATCAGCGCGACCGTCCCCGAATAGCGAGGCGCGTCAGCCGCCGTAGCCGGCGGTCTCGAGACTGCTCCCGCGCGGCAGACGGGCGAACACCCGGAACCCGCCATCCTCCATCGGCCCGGCCGAGAAGCGCCCATCGAACAGCTCCACTCGCTCTCGCATCCCGATCAGGCCCTTCCTGGAGCCCATCGCCACCCCACCGGTGCTTCCGGGCCCGTCGTCGGTCACCTCGACGTCGACCCCCTCCGGGTCGAACGCAAGCCGGACCGTCGCCGCCGCGCCGGGGCCGGCGTGCTTGAGGACGTTGGTGAGCGCCTCCTGGGTGATCCGGTAGGCGGCCTGATCGACGATCGGCGGCAGGCCGAGGTCATCGCCGGTGCGATCGACCCTTACGGTGAGGCCGGCCGCCCGGCACTCGGCGATCATCTGGTCGAGGTGGGAGAGACTGCCGCGGGCATGCTCGATCTCACCGCTGTCGCTCGGCCGGAGCAGGCCGAGCAGCTTGCGCATGTCCTCCATGGTCATCCGAGCGGTCCGCTTGATCTCCTCGAGCACCCGGCGGGCCTCCGCGATGTCCTGGCCGTCGTCGAGCGCGCCGAGCCCCGCGGCGGCCTGCAGGGAGATCGCGGTCACGCCGTGTCCCGCCGCGTCGTGCAGGTCCCTGGCGATCCGCATGCGCTCCGCGACAACGGCGAGGCGGGCGGTCTCCTCTCGCTCCCGATCGAGCGAGCGCCGCAGCCAGGACATCAGGAGCCCGGTCACCAGGAGCGTCGCGATCGTCACCACCCAGCGCGTGATGCCGGCCGAGAGCATCGGCCCGTCGTCGATCAGCAGGATCGCGTCGGCGACGCCGATGAGGCCGAGTTGAAGCAGGGCGTGGCGCAGGTCGAAGAACCAGAAAGAGAAGAGCGAGACCCACAGAAAGAGCACCTCGTTGTCCTCGGCCCCGACCCCCTGTCCCGCCTCCAGGGTGGCGAGCGTGATCACGGCGGTGCCGAGCGCCGCCGCCAGGCCGAGCGCCGGCTCGCTCACCCGGCGCCGGCTCAGCATCAGCGCGCCGGCGAGGCCTGCCACGGCCCCGTAGCCCAGGATCAGGAGGTCCGATCCCTCGGCGGACGGCGGCAGGATCACGGTGACCGCGATCAGGAGCGCCCCGCCGGCCAGCAGCAGGCCCGCGACCCGGGTGGCGAGGGCGTGGCCTCCGATGGTCGGCAGCGGCGGGAGTCCGTGAGCGAGCTTCCTCAGCAGCCAGCGCACCGGTGTAGGTGTCCTCCTGGAGAGTCCGTCCTCCCTGAGCATCCAGGCACACCGTAGTGGACGGCGAATACCCTTAGAGGGCGATGGCAGAGACCGTTCCAAAGGAGGGCTTCTCCGCGCGCCTCGCCGAGATCCGGGGGCAGCTCAAGCTGCTCTCGGATTATCTTTGACCCGGATGGGCTGAGCCGCGAAGTCGATCGCCTCGAGGGCGAGATGCAGCGGCCCGGGTTCTGGGACGATCAGGCCGCGGCCGCCGAGATCTCCGCGCAGCACGCCCGCGCGCAACGTCGCCTGAAGGGCTTCCGGGAGCTGAGCGGCGACGTCGACGACCTCGGCGAGCTGGCCGAGCTGGCCGCCGACGACGAGGAGATGGCGAATGAGCTGGGCGCGCAGCTGGCCTCGGTGGAGAGCCGCCTGGCGGAGCTCGAGGAGGAGCGTCTCTTCTCCGGCCGCTTCGATGCCGGAGACGCGGTCGTCACGATCAACGCCGGCGCCGGGGGCACCGACTCGCAGGACTGGGCCGAGATCCTCCTGCGCATGTACCTGCGCTGGGCGGAGCGTCGCGGCTTCAAGGTGGAGATGAAGGAGGCGTCCCCTGGGGAGGAGGCCGGCCTCAAGTCCTCGACCTTCGTGGTCCGCGGTGAGAACGCCTACGGGCTGTTCGCCGCCGAGCGCGGCGTCCACCGCCTGATCCGGATCTCACCCTTCGATGCGTCCGCCCGTCGGCACACGAGCTTCGCCCAGGTCGACGTGGCGCCCCTCGTCGAGGACGACGTCGACGTGGAGATCGACGATGCCGACATCCGGGTGGACACCTACCGGGCGTCCGGAGCGGGCGGCCAGCACGTGAACAAGACGGACTCGGCTGTCCGCATCACCCACGTCCCCACCGGGATCGTCGCCCAGTCCCAGAACGAGCGCTCGCAGGTGCAGAACAAGGCGACGGCGATGCAGATCCTGCGCTCACGCCTGCTGGAGCGCAAGGAGCTCGAGCAGGCCGAGGAGCTCGCCCGGGAGCGGGGCGAGCAGAAGTCGGCGGAGTGGGGGTCCCAGATCCGCAGCTACTTCCTGCATCCCGACCAGCGGGTGAAGGACCATCGCACCGGCTTCGAGGTGGGCGACGCGCAGCGGGTGCTGGACGGCGACATCGACGGCTTCGTCCGCGAGTACCTGAACCAGGCCGCCGCGTCCTCGGGCGCGGGCGACGGCGATTCCGGCTCCGGTTAATGGCGCTCACCGGGCCCTCGACGGTGCAGGTCTCGGTGGGGGCTTCGGAGAGCTTCGACACGGTCGAGGCGGCGGCGGAGGCCGCCGACCGGGCGCGGGCTGGCCTCACCGGGCGCTGCGATCTCGCCTTCGTCTTCGCCTCCGGCCAGCACCTCGGCATGGCGAAGTGGCTGCTCTCCGAGGTGCACGAACGGCTCGAGCCGCGAGCCCTGCTCGGCTGCGGTGCCGGCGGCACCGTCGCCGGGGGACGCGAGCTCGAGGAGGGGCCGGGGATCGTGGTCTGGTCGGCGTCCCTGCCGGAGGCGGAGCTGGAGACGATGCACCTGACTGCGGAGCGCGAGGCCGACGGCTTCAGGCTGCTCGGGCTGCCGGAGGCGCTGACGATCGAGCGCGACGCGTCCGCCCCGGCCGAGTCGATGATCACGCTCTGCGATCCGTTCAGCTTCCCGCCGGAGGAGCTGCTCGCCGCGATGGAGCGCTCGCGGCCGAACCTCCCTGTTCTCGGAGGCCTCGCCAGCGCCACGTTCGCCGGAGGCGGGGTGCTCCTGCGTGATGGTGAGGTCCACAGCGACGGAGCGGTGGCGATCCGGATGCGGGGCCTCGAGATGCTCCCCTGTGTGTCCCAGGGCGCCGGTCCGGTGGGACCGGAGATGACGATCACCCGCGCCGAGGCCAACGTCATCGGCCAGTTGGCCGGCAAGCCCGCGATGGAGCGGCTCGGCGAGGTGATCGCCGCCCTGCCGGAGGCCGAGCGCGAGCTCGCCTCCGCGGGCGTCCTGATCGGGCTGGTGATCGACGAGAACCGCCCCGAGTACGAGAGGGGCGACTTCCTGGTGCGGCCGATCATCGGCGCGGACCGGGAGTCCGGGGCGATCGCGATCGGCGA
>DATBHQ010000167.1:0-4272 GCA_036557385.1 Solirubrobacterales bacterium
CCGATCCGGAAGGCCTCCTGGATCAGCTCCCCGACGGTCCGCAGCCGGCGGTTGCCGAAGTGCTCGTACTCATCGAGATGATCCTGGATCGGCTCACGTGGATAGGTCACCGCCTCCGCCGCGTAGTCCTTGATCGGGTTCTCCTCGTCGATCTCCTCGGGGATGCCGAGGATCTTGGGGATCGAGACGAGCTCCTTGATCAGGGCGATGATGTCGTCGTGCGTGAGGACCCGGGTGTCGAGGTCGATGTCCAGGTCCAGGCGCGCGTTCAGCTTGTAGCGGCCGACCCGGGTCAGGTCGTAACGCTTGGGATCGAAGAAGAGCTGCTCGAGCAGGGCCTTGGCGGCGTCGACCGAGGGCGGCTCGCCGGGGCGCTGCTTCTTGAACAGCTCGATCAGGGCCCCCTCCTCGTCCTTCGTGGCGTCGGTGTCCGCCGCGATCGTGTGGCGGATGTACACCGAGTTGTCGAACATCTCGAGGATCTTCTCGTCCTCCACGTAGCCCATCGCGCGCAGCAGGACGGTGACCGGCAGCTTGCGCTTGCGGTCGATGCGCACGTAGACGCGGCCCTTCTTGTCGATCTCGAGCTCCAGCCAGGAGCCGCGGGCGGGCATCAGGTTCGCGATGAAGACCTGCTTCTCGCGGTCCTTGGGCTCCATCACGTACGCGCCCGGGGAACGGACGAGCTGCGTGACGACCACGCGCTCGGTGCCGTTGATGATGAAGGTGCCGCGATCCGTCATCCACGGGAAATCGCCCATGAAGACGGTCTGCTCCCGAATCTCACCGGTCTCCCGGTTCTGGAAGGCGACCTTGACATTGAGCGGACGCGAGTAGGTCATGTCCTTCTCGCGACACTCGTCCACCGTGTTGGGTGGATCGTCGAACTCGAAATCTCCGAAGACGATGGCGAGGTTCCCCGTGTAGTCCTCGGTCGGGGAGATGTCGTCGATCGTCGCTCGCAGCAGGCCGTCCTTCGGGTCAACCAGCTCCGCGAAGGACTTCCGCTGGATATCGATCAGATGTGGGAGTTCAACGGGGTTCTTGAGGCGTGAAAAGCTCCTGCGGGTGACGGGGGCAGCGTTGGATCCAGCCAACTGGGCGACTCCTCAAAATATTCGAAGGGTTGTGAAACCGCGCAAGAATCGGGCAGCAGGGCTCACCGGCGCGCGAACCGTGCATGGTAACGCACGGGCAACCTTTGGTCAAGGGTTGCTAACACGCCCCGGTGGGGGCACGTGCCGGCATCTTACTCCGATCCCACGCGGCCATGTGAGTGTAGCCATGCGTGTTCGCTACTTGATCTCGGCGGTTCCGCCGGCCTCCTGGATCTCCTTGAGCAGGCCATCGGCCTCGTCGCGCTCGATTCCCTCCTTGACGGGCTTGGGAGCCTCGTCGACGAGTGCCTTCGCCTCCTTGAGCCCGAGCCCGGTGGCCGCGCGAACGACCTTGATCACGCCGATCTTCTTGTCGCCGGCGCCCGTGAGGACGACGTCGACAGTTCCGGACTCCTCCTCGCCCGCGCCGTCACCGGCGGGCCCGCCGGCGGCGGGCGCCGCGGCCGCGACGGCGGTGGCGGAGACGCCGAACTCCTCCTCGAGCGCCTTGATGCGCTCGGAGAGCTCGAGCACGGAGATGCCCTTGAGCTCCTCGATCCAATCCTCTGTGCTGACCTTGGTGGCCATCTAGCTGCCTTCCTCCTTCTCGTCGTCTGAATCTTCTGAAGTCTCTTCCGCCTGCTCCTCGCCGAGGTCCTGATCACCCTCGGTCGTCTCCTCGGCCTCGCCCTGGCCGGCCTCCTCGCCCTCCGGGGCGGCCTCCTCGGAGGTCTCCTCCGGGGATTCGGCCGGATCGGGATCGGGTGCAGAGTCGGCTTCGCCCTCAGGGGAGCCGTCCTCGGCTTCGGCGGGCTCCTCATCAGAACCTTCGGAGTCCGCCTCGCCTGCGGGCGACTCAACCTCCTTGGGCGTTTCCTCTGCACGGGCCTCACCGGTGACCAGGCCCTGCTCGGCGATCTGGCCGAGCTGAAGCGCCAGGCCCTGGACCATCGAGCCGAGCCCGCGGACGAGACCGGTGACCGGGCTCGCCACGACCCCGGCGAACTGGGCATTGAGCTGCTCGCGGCCGGGCAGCCGGGCGATCGCCTTGAAGGAGTCGGGGTCGAGTTGCTCCCCGTCCATCAGGCCGCCCTTGTAGTCGAGCAGCTCCCACTCGGACCCGAGCCGGAAGATCGTCTTCGCGGCCAGGGCCGCGTCACCCTTGACGAAGGTGAGGGCGGTCGGGCCCTCGAGGTGCTCCTTCAGGGACTCGGTCCCCGCCTCGTCCGCGGCACGGAGCGTCAACCGGTTCTTGACCACTCGGAAGCGGGCGTCAGCATCGCGCAGGCCGGAGCGCAGCTCGGCCGCCTGGGGCACGCTGATGCCGCGGTAGTCGACCGCGAAGATCGCCTCCGCGCCCTTGAGCTCCTCGGCGAGCTCCTTCACAACCCCTGTCTTCTGCTCTCTGTCCATTTCGATCTCGTTCGCGCAATAAAGAGACCCGCTCGCAGGCGGGCCAGAGACGGCGGTCAGGCGACCGTGACTCTCGCTCACCTGCGCCGGACTTCCGGGCCCTCTCTATATGGGAGCCCCGCCGGCGGTCTCGGGCGGCAATTTGTTCGGCGCGGGATGTTAGGCGGTTGCCGGCTCCTCCGTAGGCTGATCTTCGCTCGATGCAGATTCGTCCTCGGCCGCGCCGTCCTCCGCCGCACTCGCACCTGCGCCGAGCATGATCTCCGAGCGCCGCGTCCGCGTCGAGTCGACCCGGATGCCCGGGCCCATGGTCGTGGTCAGGGTGATCGAGAGGATGTAGCGGCCCTTCGCCGCGGCGGGCTTCGCCCGGATGATCTCCTCGATCACCGCCGCGTAGTTCTCGAGCAGATCGGCCTCGGGGAAGCTCGTCTTGCCGATCGCCAGGTGCACGATCGCCTGGCGGTCGGTCCGGTACTCGACCTTGCCTGCCTTGGCCTCCTCCACGGCCTTGGCGATGTCGTCGGTGACGGTGCCGACCTTCGGGTTCGGCATCTTGCCCTGAGGCCCGAGGACCCGGCCGAGCTTGCCGACCTTCGGCATCTGGGAAGGGTGGGCGATCGCAACGTCGAAGTCGGTCCAGCCGCCCTCGACCCGCTCGGCGAGGTCGTCCGAGCCCACGAAGGCGGCACCGGCCTCCTCCGCCTGCCGCGCCGCGTCCCCCTCGGCGAAGACGGCGATGGTGACGTCCTTGCCGAGGCCCTTGGGGAGCGCGAGGGTGCCGCGCAGCTGCTCCTCGGCGTGGCGCACGTTGACCCCGAGCCGGATGTGTAGCTCGACCGTCTCGTCGAACTTGGCGCCGGAGGTCTGCTTGATGAGACCGATCGCCTCGGCGGGCGGGTAGGCCTGGGTGCGATCGATCTTCTCGTAGGCCTCGCGGTATCGCTTGCCCCGTGCCATCAGATGCCCTCCACGGTGACGCCCATCGAGCGGGCGGTGCCGGCGATGATCTTGGTGGCGGCGTCGAGGTCGTTGGCGTTCAGGTCGGGCATCTTGCGCTCCGCGATCTGGCGGGCCTGATCGACCGTGATCGAGCCGACCTTCTCGGTGTGCGGCTCTCCTGATCCCTTGTCGATGCCCGCGGCTTCCTTGATCAGGATCGCCGCCGGCGGCGTCTTGGTGATGAAGTCGAAGGAGCGGTCCTCGTAGACCGTGATCTCGACCGGGATGATGGTGCCGGCGTCCTGCTGGGTCTGCGCATTGAACGCCTTGCAGAACTCCATGATGTTGACCCCGTGCTGGCCGAGCGCGGGACCGACCGGCGGAGCGGGGTTCGCCGCGCCGGCGGGGATCTGCAGCTTGATCATGGTGAGGACTTTCTTGGCCATCGCTAGATCTTCTTCACCTGGTCGTAGTTGACCTCGACCGGGGTCTCACGCCCGAAGATAGAGACCAGCACCTTGAGCTTGGCCGCATCCTCGTTGATCTCGGCGATCTCGCCGGAGAAGTCGGCGAGCGGACCGGAGACCACCTTCACGGACTCGCCGATCGAGAACTGTGCGCGGGTGCGCGGGCGTTCCGCGGTCTCGCGGTGGAGCAGCCGGTCCACCTCGACCTTTGAGAGCGGGATCGGCTTGTTGCGCGAGCCGACGAAGCCGGTGACCCCGGGGGTGTTCTTGACCAGCCCCCAGGCGTCGTCCGTCATCTCCATGTTGACCAGGACGTAGCCCGGCATCGTCCGCTTCTCGCTCTGCACCTTCTGGCC
>DATBHQ010000168.1:0-8596 GCA_036557385.1 Solirubrobacterales bacterium
CGCTGGGCGGCGAACGAGGAGGAGAGCTTCGGGCGCACCCTCGACCGCGGCATGCAGATGGTCCGCGACCTGATCCGCCACGCGCACGAGGACCGGACCTCCTGGATCGACGCCGAGGACGCCTTCAGGCTCCACGACACCTACGGCTTCCCCTACGACCTGACCAAGGAGCTGCTCGCCGAGCAGGGCCTCTCCGTGGACGACGAGGGCTTCGAGGAGCTGATGGAGGAGCAGCGGTCACGCGCGCGCACCGGAACGGCCACCGCCCACGGCTCGGAGGATCACCACGGCACCGTGCTCAGCTTCGCCTCGGCGGCCCCGCCGTCGCGCTTCGTCGGCTACGAGAAGCTGCGCGCCGAGACCAGCCTGCTCGCGGTCCAGGGCGACGACGGAAAGGCGCTGGTGAAGCTCGAGGAGAGCCCCTTTTACGCCGAAGGCGGCGGCCAGGTCGCGGACTCGGGCGAGGTCCGCTGGGACGGCGGCAACGCCAGGGTGGCCGACGTCTACCGCATTGGCGAGGACCAGGCGGTCGAGCTCGACGGTCCGCTCGACGGGCTGGGCACCGGGACACGCGTCGAGGCCGAGGTCGATCACGTCGCCCGGTTCGCGACGATGCGCAACCACACGGCGACCCACCTGCTGCACGCGGCCCTGCGGGAGCGGCTCGGGACGCACGTGCGCCAGGCCGGCTCGGCGGTGCGGCCCGACAAGCTCCGCTTCGACTTCACCCACGGCGCCCCGCTGACGACGGAGGAGCTGCGCGACATCGGCGACCGCGTCAACGACTGGATCAAGGAGAGCCACGCGGTGCGGGCGCTCGAGATGTCCCGGATGGAGGCGGAGCGGCTCGGCGCGATGGCGCTCTTCGGCGAGAAGTACGGCGACTGGGTCCGGGTGATCGAGGTAGAGGGCGTCTCCCGCGAGCTCTGCGGCGGGACCCACGTTCCCAACACGGCCGCGATCGGCATCCTCGCCATCTCCTCGGAGAGCTCGAGCGCGGCGAACGTGCGCCGCATCGAGGCGCTCACCGGCCCGGCGGCGATCGACTGGTTCAGGGACCGCTCTCGCCGGCTCTCCGAGATCGGTCGGATCCTGGGCACGGAGCAGGATCCGCTCGCCGGCGCGCAGCGCGCCGCTGAGCGAATCGGGGAGCTCGAGGAGGGAGCCAGGCAGGCCGGCTCCGAGGACCTCTCCAAGAAGGCCGAGGAGATCGCGGCCTCCGGCCACAAAATCGGCGGCATCACGGTCTTCGTCGGGCGCGGCGAGACCGCGGATCAGCGCGCCCTGCTCGACCTCGCCGACCGGATCAAGTCCCGCGCCGGCGCCGCGGCCGTGGTGCTCGGTGGCGCGGGGGACGGCAAGGCCGCGCTCGTCGCGAGCTTCAGCGAGGAGGTCACCGACCGAGAGGTCTCCGCCGTCGATGTGATCAAGGAGGCTGCCCAGGTGATCGGCGGCGGCGGAGGCGGGCGTGAGAACGTCGCCCAGGCCGGCGGACGCGACCCGGCGAAGCTCGACGAGGCATTGGCTGCCGCACGGAAGGCGATCGAGGACAAGCTCTCCGCCTGATGCGCGGGAGCGTCGGGATCGCCGCCGCGGTGGCCGTCGTCGCGGTGGCGCTGCTGGGCGGCTGCGGCTCCGACGAGAGGGTGGTCGGCGGCTCGGCCAGGGTGGCGATGGTGAACCCGCCCGACTACCTCGACCCCCAGCTCGCCTACAGCACTGAGGCGGCGGAGGCGGACTGGATCGCCTACACGCCGCTGCTCACCTACCGGCACAAGGGCGGCGCGGACGGGACCGAGCTGATCCCCGGCCTCGCCCAGAGACTGCCGCGGATCTCGCCCGATGGCCGGATCTACCGCCTCACGCTGCGGAGGGGGCTGATCTACTCGAACGGCCGATCGGTCCGGGCGAGCGACTTCGAGTACACGATCGAACGCGCGATCCGGCTCGGCTGGCAGGGCCGCCGATTCCTGACGGACAACATCGTGGGCGCCGAGGACTTCGAGCGCGGGAAGGCCGGGGAGATCTCCGGGATCAGCGCCGACGATGCGAGCGGGCAGATCGAGATCAAGCTCGTGCGCCCGTGGGGCGCGTTCGAGAACGTGCTGGCGCTGCCGGCCACCGGGCTGGTTCCGACCGGCACGCCGATGCGCGACCTGTCCACCAGGCCGCCACCCGGCGTCGGCGCCTACCGGATCACCGACGTCGTGGCCGGCCGGAGCTGGACGATGGTCAGGAACGACAGCTTCGACGGCCTCGAGCTGCCCGACATCCCCTCAGGCAGCCTGGAGCGGATCGCCGTCAAGGTCGTTCACACCCCGGCGGTGGCGGCGAACAAGGTGCTCGCCGGCCGCGCGGACGGCTATGACCCCGGCGCGCCGCTGCCGCCCGGCGCCGCGTCGCGCGCCCGGAAGCTCGGCTCCAAGCGCTTCGAGATGATCGGCATACCCTCGACGCTCTACTTCTTCCTGAACACGGCCGAGCCGCCCTTCAGCAGCGAGCTGGCGCGGCGGGCGGTGATCACGGCGCTGAACAGGCCCTACCTGGCGAAGCTCGCCAAGGGAGGGCTGGTGCCGGACTGCCATCTGATTCCCAACGGCATCGCCGGGCATCCGACCGCGTCGTGCCCCTACGGCGACGCCGACGACGGTGGCGATACGAAGGCCGCCAGGCAGCTCGTTCGGCAGTCGGGCACCGCGGGCCTCCCGGTGGTGGTCTGGGTGCAGGACAGCGCCCCGGAGCGAGCCTACGCGCGCTACTACACGAAGCTCCTCAATCGCCTCGGCTTCGATGCTCGAACCAAGGTCGTCACCACGGCGCAGGAGTTCGGGACGATGGGGGGCCGGCGGACCGATCCGCAGACGGGGTTGGCGAGCTGGTTCAACGACTTCCCCAACCCGATCGACTTCTACTCCGTGCTCGATTCCCGCTTCATCGGTCCACCGGGAAGCCCGAACGCCGGCCACGTCAACGACCTCTTCATCCAGCAGCAGCTCGAGAAGCTCAGCCTGGTGGCGGCGCAGGACATCGGCTCGGTGGCCGGCGACTGGAGGGACCTGGACGAGTACGCGGCGACCAAGGCCTACCTGGCCGTGGTCGGCTCGCAGCAGGTCCCGAAGCTGATCTCGGCGCGCATCGCCCCGAGCTCGGCGGTGATCCACCCCCTCTTCCTGAGCGACTGGAGCAGCTGGTCACTGCGTTAGCGTGGGCCGGCGGTGCCGCTGGAGGTGATCGAATTCGGCCGCCTGAGCGAGGCCCAGCGCGGCGAGCTGGAGGCGGGGGAGGAGGACCCCTTCGACGCGGCCGGCAACACCCTGACCTGGCGCCCGAAGGACCGCCACGTGGCCCTTCGCCAGGAGGACGGCACGCTCGTGGCCTCGACCGGGTTCGTGATCGCGGAGCTTCAGGTCGATGATTGCCCGGCGCTTTCGTTCGTCGGCATCGGCGGCGTCTTCGTGACCGCGGCGAGGCGCGGACAGGGCCTCGGTGACCGGATCGTCGGCGAAGCGCTCGGCTTCGCCCGGGCGCTCGGGCCGGACCTGGCCCTGCTCTTCTGCCACCGCGATCGCGCCGGCCTCTACGAGAAGCACGGCTTCACGGCGGTCAACCCGCCGGTTCTCGTCCGCCAGCCGGGCGAATTCGTCGAGATGCCCCTGCTCACGATGTGGCGTCCGCTGGGCGGCGACGCGGCCCCCGCCCCCGGGCGCCTGACGGTTCACAGCCTTCCCTTCTGACCACGCACGAATCGTGGTCGCTTGTGTTGGCGTTGTCTTAAGGAACGCTTGACTTGCCGTTTACGCGGATATATCACTCCCGGTTGGGTGCAGGACAAATCCCGTTGGGATTCGGAACAACGACAGGAGGAAACAGGGTGAGGAAACTCCGAGGTCTTGTTGTGTTGGGCCTGGCCACGGCCATGGCCGCGATTGGACTTGCCGCCTGTGGCGGCGGCAGCAGCAGCAGCGGCAGCGGCCAAGAGGGCGGCACGGCCACGGTCCTGATGGGGACCGCGCCGGACTACCTCGATCCGCAGGAGGAGTACACGACTCAGGGCGCCGAGGCGACCTGGATCAGCTACACGCCGCTGGTCACCTACAAGCACGAGAACGCTCCGGGCGGCAACGAGGTCATTCCAGGCCTCGCGACTGATCTCCCGCAGATCTCCCAGGACGGGAAGACCTACACCCTCACCCTGCGCAAGAACCTGGTCTTCTCTGACGGCACGCCGATCAAGGCGAGCGACGTGGCGTGCACGTTCGAGCGCATGATCAAGGTGAACTGGGGCGGCAAGAGCTTCTTCACCGACAACGTGGCCGGGGCCACCGACTACGACGAGGGCAAGGCCGACTCCATCAGCGGGGTCAAGACGGACGACAAGTCGGGCCAGATCACGATCACCCTGGTGAAGCCGTACGGCGCGTTCACGAACGTGCTGGCCTTCCCCGAGATGGGCGTGATCCCCTGCGGCACCCCGTACCACACGCTGACGACCGACCAGCCGCCGAGCAGCGGCCCGTACATGCTGACCGACATCGTCCCGAACAAGTCGTTCAGCGTCGTCAAGAACCCGAAGTGGGCCAGCAACAACGTGCCGGGTATCCCTAACGGCCATCTCGATCGGATCAACGTGAAGATCGAGTCCAACACCCAGACGGAGGCCCAGCAGGTCCTCAACAACCAGGCCGACGCCTTCGACGCGGGCGACACGATCCCGCCGTCGCTGGTGCAGCAGGTCCGGAGCCAGGCGAGCGACCGGTTCGCCGCGGTGACGATCCCGTCGACGTTCTACTTCTTCATGAACGTCAAGACCCCGCCGTTCAACAACGAGCTGGCGAGGCAGGCGGTCAACACCGCCATCGACCGGCCGGCGCTCCAGCGCCTGGCGAGCGGGTTCCTGACCCCGGGATGCTTCTTCCTCCCCGAGGGAGTCGCGGGGCACCCGGATAGCGAGTGCCCGTACGGGGCCGCGGACGGACACGGCGACCTCGAGAAGGCCAAGCAGATGGTGCAGCAGTCGGGCACGGCGGGCACGCCGATCACGGTCTGGGGCGAGCAGCGCGCGCCGCGGACCCAGTACGTCGAGTACTACGCCGACCTGCTGAACAAGCTCGGGTACAAGGCCACTCCGAAGCTGATCTCGGACACGACCTACTTCCCGACGATCGGCAACGCGAAGACGAACCCGCAGACAGGTTTCGCCGACTGGATTCAGGACTTCCCGAATCCGATCGACTTCTACCTGCTGCTGGCGACTGACTCCATCCAGCCGGTCAACAACGAGAACTTCGGCTACGTGAGCGATCCGACGATCGACTCCACGCTGAAGAAGCTCGAGCCGACGCCGACCGCCGATCTGGATTCGGTGGCCGACCAGTGGAAGACCCTGGACGAGTACGTCGCCAAGAAGGCGTACGTGACCGTCTACGGGTCGGAGGCCGTTCCGAAGTTCTTCTCGAACCGGATCGACTTCGATGCGGCTCAGGTCCACCCGACATACCTGGATGACTGGAGCACCTGGCAACTCAAGTAAGACCGAAAGCGACCAGAGGATGATTGGGGCGTGCCAGGGCGCCCCAGGATGAGATGGCAGTAGATCCGACCGCTCCAAGCCCGGGGGTTCCGGCAGCCCTAGAGCCTGAGGTGCCCCTGGGCGTTGGAGAGGTCCAGGGCGAGGGCGGGGTAGGGCCCTACAAGCTGGCCCTGCGCCGGCTGCGCCGGAACAAGACCGCCCTCGCCTTCGGCGGGATCTTCGTGCTGATCGTGGTGCTGTGTCTGTGCGCGCCCCTCTACGCGAAGCATGTCGCGCACACGACCCCGTCGGCCAACCACATCACGGACACGATCAAGGTCCGGGGCAAGACCCGTGACGTCGTCTCGCCCGACGGTGTCCCGACGGGCCCGACCTGGACCGGGAAGTTCTTCTTCGGAGCTGACACGAACGGCCGCGATGTCGCCGTCCGCCTGCTCTACGGCGGCCGCAACTCGCTGGAGGTGGGGTTCATCGCGACCTTCATCACCTGCCTGTTCGCGACGATCATCTCCCTGCTGGCGGGGTACTTCCGAGGCGTCACCGACGGCATCCTCTCTCGCGTCATGGACCTGATCTGGGCCTTCCCGGTGGTCATTCTGGGAATCGCGCTCGGCACCTCGCTGGCGCTCGGCGGCCTCGATCTGGGGCTGTTCACCGTCAGCGGCAACTCGCTCTGGATCCCGGCGCTGATCATCGGCTTCGTCTACATCCCCTACATGGCGAAGCCGTTGCGCGGCCAGGTCCTCGGCCTGCGCGAGAAGGAATTCGTGGAGGCGTCCCGCTCGCAGGGCGCGGGCAACCTGCGGATCATGTTCCGCGAGATCCTGCCCAACATCGCCTCCAGCGTGATCGTGTTCATCCCGCTGATGCTGGCCAACGCGATCCTGCTCGAGGCGGCGCTCTCCTACCTCGGCGCGGGGATCCAGCCCCCGAATCCCTCCTGGGGAAACCTGATCGGAGACGGACTCAGCCTGATCCCGAGCGCGATGCACCTGACCCTGATCCCGGGCGCGATGCTGGTGCTGGCGGTCCTCAGCATCAACATCTTCGGTGACGGCGTCCGCGACGCGCTCGACCCGCGGGCCGAGATCCGGATCGAGCACTGATGGCGCGGTTCATCGTACGGAGGCTGCTGGCGATGGTCGCGGTGCTGTTCGCGATCTCGGTGCTCACCTTCCTGATCTTTCAGGTGATCCCCAATGGGGACCCGGCGGTCAGGCTCGGCGGGCGCAACTCGACCCCCCAGACGCGCGCGGCGATCGCCAAGGACTGGGGCTTCGACAAGCCGATCTGGCAGCAGTACGGGATCACGATGGGAAAGATCCTCGACGGCTCGGTGGTGTCCTACTCCCAGCAGATCAACGTCGAGGACGAGATCAAGCGAGACCTGCCGGCGACGCTCTCGCTCGCGATCGGGGCCGGCATCATCTGGCTCGGCTTCGGGATTCTCTTCGGCGTGATCAGCGCGATGAAGGCGGGGAAGTTCACCGACACGAGCCTCACCGTGCTCTCCTTCATCGGCGTCTCCACGCCCGTCTTCCTGCTCGGCGGGCTGGTGCTCTGGCTGTTCGCCTACAAGACCCAGATCCTTCCCGCGGGCGGGTACGTGAAGTTAACCCAGGACCCCTGGGGATGGTTCACGCACCTGATCGCGCCGTGGCTCGTGCTCTCGGTGCTCTTCATCGGCTTCTATTCGCGCGTGCTGCGATCGAACATCCTGGACACGATCAACGAGGACTACGTCCGCACGGCGCGGGCCAAGGGGCTGAGCGAGCGCCGCGTCATGATCCACCACGTGCTGCGCAACTCCTTGATCCCCGTGGTCTCCCTCTTCGGACTCGACTTCGCCGCCGTGATCGGAGGAGGCGCGATCCTCACGGAGTCCGTTTTCAACCTGCAGGGAGTGGGGCAGTACGCATACATGTCGATTCGTCAGCTGGACGTGCCGCCCGTGCTGGTGATCACGATGTTCACGGCCTTTTTCGTGGTCCTGCTGAGCGCCGTCGTCGACATCATCTACGCCGTTCTCGATCCGAGGATCCGGCTGAGCGGATGAGCCCCCGCGCGACCGGAGGGTCAGCCCGACCCGCGCCCCTGCTCGAAGTCGACGAATTGAAGGTCGACTTCCGAACCGATGAGGGCACCGTCCACGCGGTGGGCGGCGTGTCGTTCTCGATGCAGTCCGGAGAAGTGCTCAGCATCGTCGGGGAGTCGGGCTGTGGGAAGTCGGTGACCGCGATGACGATCCTCGGGCTGACGCGAGGACCGAACGCGAAGATCTCGGGATCGGTGCGCTATCAGGGGATGGACCTGACCACCGCCCGCACCGAGGAGCTGCAGGAGATCCGCGGCGACCGGATCGCGATGGTCTTCCAGGACCCGATGTCCTCGTTCAATCCCGTCCAGCGGATCGGGGACCAGATCGTCGAGGCGATCCAGGCCCACCGGGAGGTCTCGAACGAAGACGCCCGGCGAAAGGCGATCGAGTCCCTCGCCGCCGTGGGGATCCCCGACGCCGAGACCCGCGCCCGCCACTACCCGTTCGAGTTCTCGGGTGGCATGAGGCAGCGAGCCATGATCGCCATGGCGCTCGCCCTCGAGCCCGCAGTTCTGATCGCGGATGAGCCCTCGACCGCGCTCGATGTGACGATCCAGGCTCAGATTCTCGAGCTCCTCAAGCAGCTCAACGAGGAGCGCGGGCTCTCGGTCATCCTGATCACCCACGACCTCGGGGTCGTCGCGGAGATCGCGGACCGGGTGCTGGTGATGTACGCGGGCCAGATCGTCGAGCGGGGTACGCTCGACGAGATCTTCTACGACCCGCAACACCCCTACACCTGGGGCCTGATGGGCTCGCTGACCCGGCTCGACCAGGAGCGTCCGGAGCGGCTTCCCCAGATCCAGGGAGCGCCGCCCTCGCTGATCGCGCCGCCGACCGGCTGCCGCTTCCGGCCCCGCTGCCCACACGCCTTCGACAAGTGCACCGAGCCGCCCGCGCTCGAGCAGCGGCTGCCGACGGCGAAGGGGCACCTTGACCGCTGCTGGCTCGAGCCGAGCCAGAAGAAG
>DATBHQ010000169.1:0-4716 GCA_036557385.1 Solirubrobacterales bacterium
GACAGCTCGGAGCTGGAGGGGATCGTCGACCGGGCGATCGAGGCGGAGGCCGACGCCGCGGACCAGGTGCGCCAGGGGAACGAGAAGGCGATCGGCCGGCTCGTCGGCGCGGTGATGAAGGAGACCAAGGGCCGCGCGGACGGCGGCACCGTCACCAAGCTGATCCGCGAGCGGCTCTAGTTCACCTTCAGGGTCGCCTCCATCCCCAGGGCCCGGTGGTTCAGCAGGCTGCAGTAGAGCGTCCACGTCCCCGGGGTCAGGTTGACCGTCTGGCGCTGGTTCAGCCCCGGATCGAGGGTCGGGAAGGAGAAGGGGACGCTCCCCTGGTGCGCGAGGATCAGGTTGTGGGGGTCAGAGCCGGCGTTGTACTGCTGGACGATCACCGGGCCCGCCGCCAGGCTCGCTCGGGAGAGCTGCAGCTGAAGCTGGGTCGGGCTGATCTCGAGCGATGTCGCGAGCAGTCGGCCGGGGGGCCCGCTCGGCTGGCTCGTCTTGCCGGGCTGCTCGGCCTTCCCGTCGGCGGGAGCCGTCCCCGCCGTCCCCGTGCGCCGGCAGCGCTTCTTCCGCTTGCGGTGATGCCGCTTCTTCTTCTGCTTCGGCTTGCAGCGGTGCTTGGCGGATGGGGCGGCCGTGGGGGTGGCACCGGTGGGCACGGGTGCTACGAGGGCCACTGCAACGGCGACGACGAGCGCGGCGAGGGCGAGGCGCATCAGTCGATCAGGGCCGGGTAGCGGGGCAGGGAGTCCGCTCCCGGGATGATCGGCCCGGCGTCGACGCCGAGCCAGTTCTCGAGGAGCGTGCAGTACATCGAGCGGAAGTCGCTCGTGTGAAGCAGGTTGTCGTCCTCGTCGAGCGTCGCGAGGCCCGGGAACCCGCCGATCATGGTGCCCCCGGCGTGCTGGCCGACGACGAAGGCGAGACCGGCCGCACCATGATCGGTACCGCCGCCGTTCTCCTCGGGGCGCCGGCCGAACTCGCTCCACATCTCGATCAGCACGCGGTCGGCCAGGCCCCGCGCCTCGAGGTCGCGCTGGAAGGCGAAGACGGCGTCGCAGGTTCGTTTCAGGTTGGAGGTGAGCGTGTTCGCCTCGTCCTCGTGGGTGTCGTAGCCGCCGACGGCCGACATCGTGGCGACCTGCACCGGAAGGCCGACGCCCAGCATCGCCGCCAGTCCCGAGAGCTGGTCGCTGAGGCCGGTGTTCTTCGGATAGAGGTTCGCGACGGGGCTCGTGTAGTCGCTGAACGCGCCGAGCTGCTCGCGGACCTGCTCGGTTTGCCCGATGGCCCGACGCGCCTGGGTCATCGCGGGTGAGTCGGAGGGGAGGTTGCCGAGGTTTCCGAAGCTGGAGAACATGTTGGCCTGCACCGGCGCATCCTCGTGGTCGGCCCAGGACCAGAGGTCGTAGTCCGTCACCGACTCGATCGCGGCAACCGGCCTGGAGGGGGTGGCGAGCATCGGCGAGAGCTCGTTGCCCAGGGAGATGCCCTGGAGCGGGTTGTCGTCGCTGCCGACCTCCTCGATGTAGCGGCCGAGCCAGCCCGTGTTGGCGCCCACCTGCACCTCGCCGATCTCGTAGTAGTGCCGGGAGGTGAAGTGCGAGTGGTTGGGGCTCGTGTAGCCGATCGCGGGAAAGACCGAGACCTTGTCCTCGCCGTGCAGGGTGCGAAGCGACGCCGCCGAGGGGTGCCAGAAGAGGTCCGGGTCCTCCGAGAATCCAAGACCGCTCGGCAGCGCCAGGGTCGGGCGGAGGTCGTGATAACGGGAGTCGTTGAGCGGCGCGAGCACGTTGAGGGCGTCGATACCGCCGTCGAAGAAGATCGAGACGAGGACCTTCGGAGGGGTCGCGGCGTGGGCGATGCCCGCCTCGAAGGCGGCCAGGGGGATCCTGGTGGCCCCGTAGACGGCGAGCGCCAGGCCCGCGCTCCGGGACAGGAACGAGCGGCGGCTGAGCCCGGTCCCAGCCGGGAGCGGCATGCCGTTCTCGATCGCCGGGAGCCCCTGGCCGGCTTGCGCCGCGGCGCGGCGGATGAGCTCGGAGCGGGTGTAGTCGCGGCAGTGGCAGTGGTCGTGGGCCATCGGCTCTCCTAGGCGAGGTTCATGTCGGGGCCGACGGCGATCAGCTGGCGGAGGGCGTTCTGTCGGAGGGCGCGGTAGGCGATCTTCTGCCAGTTCGCGAGGCCGCCCGGAAAGGCATCGTTCGAGAAGCGGACGACCTCGTCCTGCTGCTCCTTTCGCAGGGGCGGGTAGTCCCAGACCTCGAGCGCCTTGTCGACCGCCGGCTCGGGCTGCTCGGCCGGGTCGTAGCTCTCGTCCCAGACCTCGGCGTGGTGGTAGTCGAGGACCTCGGTCGTGCACAGCCAGCGGCCCCGCATCGTGTTCGTGTCGAGCCAGCGGTTGTCGTCCCAGCCCGAGACGTTCGGCGGGTAGAAGAGCATCTGTCCGGCGTCGCGGCTCAGCCAGTACCACTTCTCGTCGGTGATGAAGGTGCGAGTCGCCCGCATCAGGCTGGCCAGGAAGACGACCGGGGGCTTCACCATCGCGGGGCCCTCGTAGAAGTCGGGGTGCATGAGGATCGCCTCGAGCACCGGCCGGATCGCATACGAGTTCGAGGTGTAGAGGGAGGTCAGCGCCGACACCGTGTCGGCCGACGGCGCCTGGGGGATGAAGTAGCTCCACAGCTTCTTGACGAAGAAGGAGGCATGCATGGGGTTCTCGACGCAGAGGCGGCAGCCGTCCTGCCAGGTCCAGTTGCCGGTCTGCCCGTAGACGGTCTTGTTCTTGTTGTCGTGCCGGCTGTCGACGTAGCGGAAGTTGACCGGCCCGAGGTTGTCGTCCCAGTCGTAGTCCCAGCCGGTGAAGCAGCGCGCCAGCTCGCGAACGTCGTCCTCGGTGTAGGCGCCGCGGTCCGCACCCAGGGTGAAGAGCTCCTGGACCTCCCGGGCGTAGTTCTCGTTCGGGTGGTTCCTGGTGTTCTCGACCCCGTCGAGCCAGAGCAGCATCGCCGGGTCCTTGGTGACGTTCTCGAGCAGCGTGCGGAAGGAGCCGAAGCAGCTCAGGCGGAAGAGGTTCGACTGGTTGATCATCAGCTGCGCCTTGTCGACCTTGTCGTTGGAGGTCGCGAACCAGTCGTGGAGGACGAGCGCCATCCGCTCGACGAGCTGCTGGTCGGAGCGGATCATCCGGTCCAGCCACCAGAGGTGGTCGTGCCCCCAGGCGTCGAGGGGCGCGATCGGCAGACCGTCCTCGTCCACGGGGGCGGGGCCGACCAGGTTCGCCGAGCCCGATGGTCGTGTGAGCGAGTAGACGGCCGCCCGGAGGCCCTTCTTGGAGAGATCGAGCGCCTGCCCCGGCTTCGGCCCGAAGCCGGCGCGGTCCAGCAGCCGCTTCGCCTGCACACGGCCGAACGGCCCGGAGTAGACCCCGAAGGGCTGGGCCGCCTTCGGCGCGGGCGGGTCCTGTGGCTTGGGCAGCGGGCGCGGGGGAGGCGTATCGGTCGGCGGGCTGTCGACCCACTCGTAGACCGGCCGGACGAGCCCGTCGCCCGCGCTGTCGTCCCAGCCGGTCACGTGCAGATAGCGCGGCGGGTCTGGCGGAGGCGGCGGGGGAGGCGGGGCTGCGGGGGTCGACGCGGGCGGCGTCGCCACCGGCGAGCGATGCTTCTTCTTCCTCTTCTTCCTTCTCTTCTTGTGCTTGTGTTTCTTGCTCGCCTGCGCGATCGCCATACGGGCCCTCCTTGGCCCTCCGGATGCCTTCGGCAGGCGAAGTGGGCGACTTTAGGCCCCTACCCTGATGTCCAATGGCCGGCGCGCCCTACGTGATCATCGCCCTGCTCTTCGGGCTGGCGACCGGCATCGTCGGCCGGGCGAAGGGGAGCTCGTTCTTCCTCTGGCTGGTGATCGGGACGGTGCTGCCGTTCTTCGGGCTGATCGCGGTGATCCTCTACCGCTCCGAGCACACCGAGCCGGAGCGCCGCTGCCCGACGTGCAAGAAGATCCTCAAGCTCCATGTCCAGGTCTGCCCCCGGTGCGGCACGGACCTCTACCTGCCGGACCCCTCGGAGGTGCGGCCGGGTCCCGCCGAGCGTTAGGCGAGGGTGCGCGTAGGCGCAACCCGTTTCATCTCAGCCAGGTGCGGACGATCGCGTTGGTGAATCCCAGCCCGTAGCGGACTACCGCCGGCTTCTTCGAGTGCCCGTGGACGCGCTTGGCGACGGTCACCGGCACCTCCTTGGCGGGGATCCCGCGCTTGATCGCCTCGATCAGGAACTCGGAGGTGTGGAACTGCTCCTGGCGGAGGACCAGCTGGGGCAGCACCGTCGTGCGGACCGCGCGGTAGCCGTTGGAGGCGTCCGAGACCTTCGTCCGCGTGATCACCGAGATGACCTTGTTGAAGAGGACGATGCCGAGCTCGCGGGAGCGCGAATTGGGATCCGCCTCACCCAGGACCCGAGAGCCGTGCGCGACGTCCACCTCGTCGTCGAGAACGGGCTTGACGAGCCGCTCCATCTCGCTCGGGAGGTGCTGGCCGTCGGCGTCCAGCGTGACCACGACGAGCGCGCCGGACTCGGCCATCAGCCGGTAGCCGGTGCGCAGGGCGGCCCCGCCGCCGCGGTTGATCACGTGGCGGGCGACGATCGCCCCGGCCTTCGCCGCTTCCTCGCTGGTGGTGTCCCGGGATCCGTCGTCCACCACCAGGACGGCCGTGGGCTCCCCGCA
>DATBHQ010000170.1:0-7439 GCA_036557385.1 Solirubrobacterales bacterium
GCAGCGGCTCCTCCGAGATCGTCCGGACCTGGCCGGTGAAGTGGTGGCGGGCCCTGATCCAGCCGAGCGCCGCTCCCACGAACAGGACCCCGAGCACGATCGGCGCGTAGTTAACGTAGGTCCAGTCGAACCCGTCGAGCCACGGGACGCCGAGGTTGTTCGTGGGCAGCAGGCCCACGGTGCAGATGATCACGACCCAGAGGCAACTGATCGGGGCCATCCACTTCCACTTGTTGCCGAGGTTCCACGCCTCAGCCTGCTCGAAGCGGTCGCCCATCCGCCAGCGCAGGAAGATGGGGATCGCGTAGGCGATGTAGAGGCCGATCACGCAGACCGAGATGACGGCGAAGAAGGCGACCGGGAAGATCGTCCCGGGGGCGCCGTGCAGCGCCGGGATGGTGATGATCAGCGCCAGCGCCGCCATGCCGATCACGGCGTTGAACGGGACGCCGGCCTGGTTCACCCTCGAGAACACCGCCGAGCCGGGCATCGCCCGGTCACGGGAGAAGGCGAACGCCATCCGGGAGGCGCTGGTCAGGCAGGCCAGGCCGCAGAAGAGCTGGCCCACCGTGGAGATGAACAGCACCGCCTTGAACCCGGCGGATGAGAGTGCCCCGTTGAAGATGGCGAGCGAGGACCCGGCCCCGTAGCCGTTGTTGGCGTCGCTGATGTTGGCGGGGTCCTGGATCGCGAAGGTGATCGCGAGCAGGACGATCCAGCCGATGATCGCCGAGTAGAAGATCGACGTCCAGACGCCGCGCGCGGCGTTCCGCGACGCGCCGTGGGTCTCCTCGGAGATGTGCGCCGAGGCGTCGAATCCGGTGATCGTGTACTGCGTCAGCAGGAACCCGATCGGCAGGATGTAGAGCCAGAAGAAGAACCCGCTGGTCGAGCCGCCATGGAGACCGGAGTTGTTGATCCGGTTCCCGAAGACGAAGCCGAGGTTCTGGTGGTGATCCGGAACGAGGACGAGGATCACGACGATCACGGCCACGCCGATCACGTGCCACCAGACCGAGATGTTGTTGATCACCGCCAGCAGGTGGGTCCGGAAGATGTTGATGATCGCGGTGAGGATCAGGATGATCGCGAAGAGGAGGAAGGTCTCGGACAGGACGTGCTCGGTGTCCGCGAAGTTGACCCCGAGGATGTTCACCTTGTAGAGCCCGAAGAGCGCGTTCATGAAGCCGGCGCACGCGTACTGGACCGAGGCGACCACGCCGACCAGGCCGATCAGGTTGAACCAGCCGGTGAACCAGGCCCAGACGGGCCCGCCGAGCTTGCCGGCGAACCAGTAGATGCCGCCGGAGGTGGGGTACTTGGCGACCAGCTCCGCCAGCGAAAAGCCGATGATCAGGATCAGGATCGAGACCGCAGGCCAGCCGATCGAGATCGCGATCGGGCCGCCCGTGTTCCAGCCGAACGCGTACGCGGTGAAGCAACCCGCGAGGATCGAGATGATCGAGAACGAGATCGCGAAATTCGAGAATCCGCTCCACGCCCTGACCAGCTGCTGCTTGTAACCGAGTTCGGCTAGGAGCCTCTCGTCGTCATCCTGGATCGGCGGGGTGTTCGCCATTGAGTCCCTCTCCTCCGTGAGCTCGGGGTGCGGTCATCCGATAGAAAGGAAGACCGGGCCACCGAAATGGACGCGGACCAGCCTATGATCGGGAACGGACGCTCGTCAAGAGAATCGCCTGAGCTTGTACGAATAGTCCGGGTCCTTACGGAGAGCTTGGGCAAACCGGAGGGTGAGCCGGAGCCGCTCACGGGTGGGATCACGAACCGCAACTACCGGGTGACGCTGGGCGGCGGGACGTACGTGATCCGCCTGCCGGGCAAGGACACCTCGCTGCTCGGGATCGACCGAACGGCCGAGCGCGAGGCGAACGAGAACGCGGCGGCGATCGGCGTCGCGCCGAGGGTCGTGGCCCAGCTCTCCGACCCGCCCTGCCTGGTCACCGAGTTCGTCGAGTGCAGCGAGATGACGCCGGAGGTCCTGCGCGAGCGCGAGGCGATGGAGCGGGTGATGGAGACGCTGCGCAGGGTGCACGACTCGGGGGCCGAGCTGCCGATCGCATTCGATTCCTTCCGCGTCGTGGAGCGCTACCGGGAGACGGCGGCCTCGCGGGGCGCCGACATCCCGGAGGCCTTCGACGAGGCCCACGAGCGCGCCGGCCAGATCGAGGCCGCCCTCTCCGGCGCCGAGCACGACCCCGTCCCCTGCCACAACGATCTGCTCGCCGGCAACTTTCTCCAGGGATCGGAGCGGATCTGGATCGTCGACTGGGAGTACGCCGGGATGGGGGACCGCTACTTCGATCTCGCCAACTTCGCCATCAACAACGAGCTGCGCCCCGAGCAGCACCCCGATCTGCTCGCGGACTACTTCTCGGAGGAGGCGACGCCGAGGCGCATCGCCACCCTCAGGCTGATGCTGTTCATGTCGGACTTCCGCGAGGCGATGTGGGGCGTCGTCCAGACGGTCGCCTCCGACCTCGACGTCGACTTCGATGATTACGCCGCGAAGCACTTCGCACGGATGCGCGAGACGGCGGCGAACGAGGACTTCGACGCGTGGCTGCGGGACGCCGGGGACGATGGCACGCCGGGTTGAGCTGCCGGACGCCGCCCGCTGCGTGATCATCGGCGGCGGGGTCGGCGGCACGTCGATCGCCTATCACCTCGCCCAGCTCGGCTGGGACGACGTGGTCCTGCTGGAGCGCTCCCAGCTCACCTCCGGCTCGACCTTCCACTCGGCCGGCCTGGTCGGCCAGCTGCGAGGCTCGGTGACCCTGACGAAGATGATGATGTACTCGGTCGAGCTCTACCGGCGGCTCGGTGACGAGTCCGAGTTCGACCCAGGCTGGACCGAGTGCGGCGGCATCAGGCTCGCCTCGAGCGAGGAGCGGATGGAGGAGCTCCGCCGCCAGGCCGGCTGGGCGAAGACCTTCGGCCTGCCCATGGAGCTGATCTCGGCGAACGAGGCGCAGGAGAAGTTCCCGTTGATGTCGACCGACGGGGTCCTGGGCGGCGCCTGGATCCCCACCGACGGCTACCTGGACCCGTCCCAGCTCACCAACGCCCTCGCGGACGGGGCGCGGCGCGGCGGCTGCACCGTCTTCACCAACACCCCGGTGACCGGGATCGAGACGACCGACGGCCGGGTGCGGAAGGTGAGCACCGAGAGGGGCGAGATCGAGGCCGAGGTGGTCGTGCTCGCGGGCGGCATGTACGGCGCGGAGCTCGGCCGCCTGGCGGGAGTCCGCATTCCGATCATCCCGATGTCCCACCAGTACCTGGTCACACAGCCGTTCCGCGACCGCGACCCCGAGAATCCGCTGCCCACGCTGCGCGACCCGGACCTCCTCATCTACTACCGCGAGGACGGAGGAGGGCTGGTGATGGGCGGCTACGAGCGCCAGAGCGAGCCCGCCTTCCTGCCCGACGGCACGTCCGGGCTCGACCGGATTCCCCCGGACTTCAACGGCCGACTGCTCGAGGACGACTGGGACCGCTTCGCGGAGATCACCGAGAACTCGAAGAGGAGGGTGTCGGTGATGGACGAGGTGACCATCACCAGGCTGATCAACGGGCCCGAGGGATTCACGCCGGACAACGAGTTCTGCCTCGGGGAGACGGAGGTGCTGGGCCTGTTCGTCGCGGCCGGCTTCTGCGCGCACGGGCTGGCCGGGGCCGGCGGGATCGGCAAGGTGATGGCCGAGTGGATCGCCGACGGGGAGCCGAGCGTCGACCTCTGGGAGATGGACGTGAGGCGCTTCGGCTCCCAGTACCGCTCCCCGGCCTACACGCACGCGCGCATCAAGGAGACCTACGAGACCTATTACGACATCCTCTATCCGAACCACGAGCGGGAGGCGGGGCGGCCGCTGCGGATCTCCCCGGCCAACGCCTGGCACCGCGAGCACGGGGCGGCTTTCGGCGAGAAGTCGGGCTGGGAGCGGGTCAACTGGTACGAGTCGAACGCCGGGGCGGGAGACGATTCCCTGCGCCCCCGGGGCTGGGCCGGCCAGCACTGGTCGCCCGCGATCGGCGCCGAGCCCCGCGCGACCCGGGAGGCCGTGGCGATCTTCGACGAGACCTCCTTCGCCAAGATGGAGATCGAGGGGCCCGGGGCGGCGGAGGCGGTGGAGCGCCTCTGCGACAACCGCGTCGCCCGGGAGGTCGGCAAGCTCACCTACACGCAGATGCTCAACTCGCGCGGCGGCATCGAGTGCGACTTCACCGTCGGCCGCCTCGCCGAGGATCGCTTCTCGATCGTCACCGGCACCGCCTTCGGCAACCACGACCGGGAATGGATCCGCAAGCACCTGCCGGAGGGCGTTCGGGTCCACGACACCACCTCGCAGCTCGCCTGCTTCGGCATCTGGGGACCGCTGGCGCGCGACGTCCTCGGGCTCCTGACCCCGCAGAGCCTCTCCAACGAGGACTTCCCCTACATGAACATCCGCGAGATCACCGTCGGCAACGTGCCGGTCCGCGCCCTTCGCGTCACCTACGTCGGCGAGCTGGGCTGGGAGCTCTACTGCCCGATGGAGTACGGGCTCGGGCTCTGGCGAGCGCTCTGGGAGGCGGGCGAGCCGCATGGGATGGTCGCCGGCGGCTACCGGGCGATCGACTCGATGCGGCTGGAGAAGGGCTACCGCGTCTGGGGCGCCGACATCACGCCGGACGAGACACCGTACGAGGGCGGCGTGGGCTTCTGCGTGAAGCTCGACAAGGACGGGGGCTTCATCGGCAGCGACGCCCTGGCCGAGGCGAAGGAGGCCGGGCCGCGGACGAAACTCTGCTGTCTGCTGCTCTCGGACCCGCGCTCGGTCGCACTCGGCAACGAGCCGGTCCGGATCGGCGGCGAGATCCGCGGGCGGGTGACCACCGGCGGCTACGGCTATACGGTCGAGCGCTCCATCGCCTACGCCTACCTGCCGCCGGAGCACGCCGAGCCCGGAACCGAGGTCGCGGTGGAGATCTTCGGCACCTGGGTCGAGGGCTCGGTGGCCGCGGAGCCACTCCTCGATCCGAAGGGCGAGCGGATCCGGGCCTAGCCCGAGAGCGCTTCCGCGGCCTCCTCTACCGTCGGCTTGATCGGGAGGACCTGGTCGAGGCCCATCACCCCGAGGATCCGGAGAATCTGCTCGCTCGAGGCCGCGACCGCGAGGCTCTCCTCGCCCGCCTGCGGCCTCTTCTCCTCACGCGAGAGGAGCAGGGCGCGGATCGCGCTTGAGTCGATGAACTGGCAGTCGGTCAGGTCGACGACGATCCCCTTCGCCTCGGCCTCGACGGCGCGGTGCAGCTCGGTTCGCAGCTCCTCCTCATGGGACATGTCGACCTCCCCGGCCACCCGGACGACGTACGCGTCGGCCGGGCCTGGTCCAGAGCTGATCTCGAACTGCGGGATGTCTGCGCTTGGCGTCGCGGCCACTGAGCCCCCTCCTCAATGAGGTGGTGCACATGCTAACCGCAGCCGGGAGCCGGCCGGATGCGGACGGGCTCAGCCCAGATGGAGCGCGGCCCGCGCGTGCTTGACCGCGTCCTCGACGGTTTCCGACGGCGGGTGGTAGATCGGGTCCGGCCGGTAGACGGGCGAGCTGCCGTCGGTGATCAGCCGGTCCGCGAGGATGACCCCGCGAGGATTGACGTTCTCCTCATCCTCGAGCTCATCGGCGAGGGTGAGGATCAGGGGCTCGCTGCCGAGCACCTCCCGTTCCTTGATCTGGAGGCGGGCGGTGAGCGGTGGCCGGCCGCTTCGCCGGGCCTCACCGAGCAGGCGCCTCAGCGCCCCGGCCACCTGCGAGCGGTAGCGACGGCTGAGCAGCCTCGCGAGCCGGACCAGGACGACCGGGTTTCGGTCGGAGACCTGGCCGCGCAGGAGCCGGTCATCGATCGAATGAGCGAGCAGCCTGGCGCGCAGGCGGTCGCGACGCCGCACGAGGTGCCCCGGAGGCATCGAGAGACCGCCCCCGCCCCCGATGGTTGCGGTTCCGCCACCCGTCATAGGCCCAGGCGTTATGCCCGGAACCGGCCTGGGGCAATCAGCGCAGGGCGGTCAGTTGACCGGCGAGCAGGCTCCTGACCTGGTCGGCCGGCACGGGCTCCGCGAAGTGGAAGCCCTGGGCGTAGCCGCAGCCCAGCTCCCGCGCGACGCGGACCTGCTCCTCGGTCTCGACGCCCTCGGCGATCACGCCGATTCCGATCGTCTCCGACATCTCGCTGACGGCGCGGACGATCGCGGCGTCGTTCGGGCTGTTCGTGACGTTCTCGACGAAGGTGCGATCGAGCTTGACCATCGAGAGCGGCAGCCGCTTCAGGTAGCCGAGCGAGGAGAAGCCGACCCCGAAGTCGTCCAGCACCAGGTGGACCCCCAGCCGCCGGAGCGCCCCCAGCGTGCGCTCGACGTAGGCGGTGTCCTCGAGCAGGGTGCTCTCGGTGAGCTCGAGCCAGAGGGTCGAGGGCTCGATGCCGTTGGCCTCGATCGACCTCTCGATGTGGGCGGTCACCTCCGGATCGGCGAGCTGGCGGGCGGAGAGGTTGACGGCGACCGCCACCGGCGCGGAGTCCGGCCGCAGCTCCTGCCAGGCCGCCGCCTGCCGGCATGCCTGCTCGATCACCCAGCGCCCGATCGGCACGATCAAACGGGACTCCTCGGCGACCGGGATGAAGGCGAGGGGGCCGAGCAGCCCGCGCTCCGGGTGGTCCCAGCGCACGAGAGCCTCCATGGAGGCGATCGAGCGGTCCTGGAGGCGGACGACGGGCTGGTAGTGGACGACGAACTCGGCGCGCTGGAGCGCGCGGCGCAGGTCGTTTTCGGTCTGCATGTGCTCGATCACGCGGGAGCGCATCACCTCGTCGAAGATCTCGTAGCCGCCCCGGCCGTGGTCCTTCGCGCGGTAGAGGGCGGCGTCGGCGTCGCGGATCAAGGCCTCGGGCTCCTCGGTGCCGGTCCCGATCGAGATGCCGATGCTGGCGCTGACGAAGTGCTCTCGCTCGCGCAGGATGAAGGGGCGGGTGAGCGCCTCGGCGATCCGCTCCGCGATCCGGGTCGCGCCGCGCTCGTCGCCGACGTCCTCGGCGAGCACGGCGAACTCGTCGCCGCCGAAGCGCGCCACGGTGTCACCGGGGCGAAGCGCCTGCTCGAGCCGCGGCGCGACGGCCGCGAGCAGCTCGTCGCCGGCCGCGTGGCCCAGGCTGTCGTTGACCAGCTTGAACTGGTCGAGGTCCAGGAAGAGGACCGCGATCACGGTCTCGCGGCGGGCGACGCCCGAGAGGGCGTGCTGCAGCCGGTCAAGGAAGAGGCTGCGGTTGGGGAGGCCCGTGAGGGCGTCGTGGAGCGCCTCGTGCTGGGTCCGCTCCTCGGTGCGGCGGCGCTCGATCGCGTTGGCGAGCACGTTCGCGATCGCCTGCATGAAGTTGACGTCCTC
>DATBHQ010000171.1:0-6500 GCA_036557385.1 Solirubrobacterales bacterium
GATCGCCTTCTTCGTCCTCTTCTTCCTGGCGCTCGGGACCCAGCGTGCGACGACGCTGGAGGTCGGCAGCGTCGAGAAGGACGCACCCGCCGCGGGCGTCCTGAAGCCGGGCGATCAGATCATCTCGGTGGACGGGGTGAGGCCCACCAACGGCGGATCGAACCCGAGCGAGGGCGACCTGGGCGACCGGGCGGACACGATCGCGACCGAGGTGAACAAGCACACGTGCGCGGGCGGCAAGACCGACGGCTGTCACGCGACCACGCCATCGACCTTCGTCGTCAAGCGCGACGGCAAGCTCGTCACCGTCCACCTGACTCCGTTCTACGACGCCAAAGCGCCCGCCATCCAGGGCGACGGCGAGGGCCGCTTCCGGGTGGGGTTCGGCTTCCAGGAGGGCGGCTTCGTCGACGAGAACCTGTCGGTGCCCGCGGCGGCGGGACGCTCGGTGAGCGTGATGTGGGACGTCGCCTCACGGACCGTCTCCACCTTCGCCCGCCTCTTCGAGCCTGAGCAGCGCAAGCAGGTCTCCGGCGTCGTCGGGGTCAGCGACGTGGCGCACCAGACCGTCGAGCACAGCGCACGCGACGCCCTGCTGCTGCTGGCGATCGTGAGCCTCTCGCTGGCGATCATCAACCTCTTCCCGTTCCTCCCCCTCGACGGAGGCCACATCTTCTGGAGCCTGGTCGAGAAGGTCCGCGGCAGCCGCGTCCCGTTCAGCGTGATGGAGCGGGCGAGCGCGATCGGCTTCCTGCTCATCCTGATGCTGTTCGTCATCGGGCTCACGAACGACATCAACCGTCTGACCGGCCCGGGATTCGACGTCAAGTAGCGGCCGGCGCGGCCGCGTCCCTAGGCGAGCTTCGCGTCCAGGGTGATCTCGACGCCGCCCAGAGCTCGCGAGACCGGGCAGCCCTCCTTCGCCTCGTTGGCGAGCTTCTGGAACTCCTCCTCGTCCAGCCCGTCGACCTTCACCTCCGCGTTGAGCTCGCTGCGGGTGATCGAGAAGCCCCCGTCGTCCTTTTCGATCGACACCCGAGCGGTGGTTCTCACCGACTCGGGCTCGTGCCCGGCCTCGGTGAGCGCGAGGGCGAACGCCATCGAGTAGCAGCCGGCGTGCGCCGCCGCCAGCAGCTCCTCCGGGTTGGTGCCCTCCCCGTCCTCGAACCGGGAGGCCGCCGTATAGGCCCCTTCAAAGGCGCCACTTCCAACTGTCATCGTTCCCTTGCCTCGGGCGAAGTTGCCCAGCCACTCTGCTTGCGCTTCTCTTGTCGGCACTCGGATCCTCCTGGTGTAGCGTTTCGTCAGGGTCCTACCCAAGGAGAGGAGTGCTACCCGTGGAGGTCACGACTTCCGAGCGCCACGCGAGTGGTGGCGAGGCGCCTGAGCTGCCGGCGCAGAACCTCGTCAAGGCGTTCTACGCCCAGGTGGACCGCCTCGGTGACGACCTGGCGATCCGAGACGAGGCTCGCGAGAAGGACCTGAGCTGGATCGAGCTCAGGGACGCCGCCCATCGCATCGCGGGTGGGTTCGCGGAGCTGGGCGTGGGACCGGGGGACACCGTCGCGATCATGCTCGGCAACCGCTGGGAGTTCATTCCCACCGACCTCGCCGCGGTCTCGCTGGGCGCGATCCCGTTCTCGATCTACCAGACCTACGCGCCAGAGCAGATCTCCTACCTGCTCTCGGACGCCGAGAGCAAGGTCGTGGTCACGGAGCGGGCGTATCTGGACAACGTGCTCGAGGCCCGCAAGGGGGTCTCGACGCTCGAGAGGGTGGTCGTCGTGGACGGCGAGGGCGGCGATCTCACCCTCGACGAGCTGATGGAGATGAACCCCGGCTTCGACCCCGCGGAGTCAGTCGAGCGGGTGGGGCCGGACGACCTGCTGACCCTGATCTACACCTCCGGCACGACCGGCCCTCCAAAGGGCGTCCAGCTCACGCACCGCAACCTGCTCTTCGCCATCGCGACGGCCGACGAGCTGATCCAGCTGCCCGAGCGCGGCGGCAAGGTGATCTCCTGGCTGCCGGCGGCACACGTCGCGGAGCGCAATGCCCACTACTACCTGCCGGTGACCAAGGGCGTCTCGGTCCACGTCTGCGCGGACCCGCGCAAGATCGCCGAGTACCTGCCGAAGGTGAACCCGACCTGGTTCTTCGCCGTGCCGCGCATTTTCGAGAAGCTCAAGGCGGGCCTCGAGGCGATGATGGCCGGGCTGCCTGAGGAGCAGCGCGAGCCCGTAGAGAAGGGGCTCGAGGCCTCCCTCCAGAAGGTGCGGCTCGAGCAGGCCGGGGAGGAGGTGCCCGAGGAGGTCGCCGAGGCGGCGGCACAGGCGGACGAGCAGATGTTCACGCCCCTGCGCAAGCAGCTCGGGCTGGACGAGGCCCTCGCGGTCAACGCCGGCGCCGCCCCGACGCCGCTCGAGGTGCTGGAGTTCTTCCACGCGATCGGGATCCCGATCGGGGAGCTCTGGGGGATGTCGGAGACGTGCGGCCTCGGCACCATCAACCCGCCGGACCGGATCAAGCTCGGCACCGTCGGCCCGCCCACGCCAGGGATCGAGATCAGGCTCGACGAGGACGGCGAGGTGCTGGTGAAGGCCGACTGCGTGATGCCCGGCTACCGCAACCTGCCGGAGAAGAACGCGGAGACGTTCGACGACGAGGGCTGGCTGCGGACCGGCGACATCGGCGAGCTCGACGAGGACGGCTACCTGAAGATCGTCGACCGCAAGAAGGAGCTGATCATCAATGCCGGCGGCAAGAACATGTCGCCGGCCAACATCGAGTCGCACGTGAAGACGGCCAGCCCCCTGATCGGGCAGGCGGTGGCGATCGGCAATGGGCGCCCGTACAACGTCGCGCTGATCACGCTCGATCCGGACTACGCCCCCGTGTGGGCGAAGCAGAGCGGCCTCGATGGGAAGTCGATCGCGGAGCTGGCGGGCGAGGAGACGACGAGGGAAGCCCTCCAGGCGGCCGTGGACGAGGCGAACACCAGGATGGCCCGGGTCGAGCAGATCAAGAAGTTCACGATCCTGCCCGAGCCGTGGGAGCCCGGCGGCGACGAGCTCACCCCGACGATGAAGCTCAAGCGCAAACCGATCGACGAGAAGTACGCCGAGGAGATCGAGGCGCTCTACTCGGGTTAGCCGGATGGAGAGTGGGCGCCGGCGCCAGGCCGCCGGGGGACTGGACGAGGTCCGCCGGCGAAGGCGGGCTCGCCGGCTGCAGGAGAGGCGGCGGCGGGCCGCGCTGCGCAGGCGAAACGCGCTGTTCTGCGCCGCGATCGCCAGCGCGGTGATCGGGGCCGTGGTCGGCGCCGGCGCGGGCGGCGGCGCGACCAAGGGCAGGGCCGCGGCGGCCAGGCCCAGCCGGGGGGGCCTCGGCCCACCGCTGACGGATCGGCCGCTGGTCGCCTGGAAGGCACCGGTTCCGATCCTGATGTACCACGTGATCGCCGACGCGCCCTCGACCGCCCAGCTGCCGGAGCTCTTCGTCGATCCGGACACCTTCACGGCCCAGATGGAGTGGCTCGCGCATCACGGTTACGCGGCCGTGACCATGAACCAGGTCTACGACGCCTGGTTCGGCGATGGGAAGCTTCCGGACAAGCCCGTGGTCCTGAGCTTCGACGACGGCTATCGGGGCGACTACGTCAACGCGGCCCCGGCCCTGAGGCGGCTGCGCTGGCCCGGGAACCTCAACCTGCTGACCGGCAATCTCGGCGAGGAGCTCACTGACCGCATGGTCGAGCGCATGATCGACGACGGCTGGGAGCTTGACTCCCACACGATCAGCCACCTCGACCTGACCACGCTCAGCGGGGCCCGTCTCCGCCGCGAGGTGGCGGGCTCGCGCGACATCCTCAGGCGGCGCTTCCATCAGCCGGTCAACTTCTTCTGTTACCCGGCCGGCAAGTTCGATCAGGAGGCGATCGCCGCCGTGCGCCGGGCGGGCTATCGCGGCGCGACCACGGAGCTGCCGGGCGATGCCTCCAGGGGAAACATGTACGAGCTCCACCGCATCCGGATGGACGGCTCGGATGGGGTCAGCGGGTTGAGAGAGAAGCTCGAGCGGGCGGGGGCGTAGCTACTTCCGCTTCTTCTTGCACTTCTTCTTCTTGGCCGTCTCGGCCGAGCGCTTGTGCTTCTTCTTGCACTTCTTCTTTTTCTTCACCGCGCCGGGAGCGCCGGGTTGCGTCGGATATCCGGTCGGCCCGGTCGCACCGCAGGGCATCTCGGTCGGCGGGACGGAATTCGGCCGCGGGTCGCGCGGCGTGAGCGAGAAATCGGCGGCGCTGTTGTTCGTGTCGTCGGTGGGCTCGAGCAGGGTCGGGCAACCCGCCGCGATCGAGCGCCGCAGGGCCATGCCCGAGCTCAGCGCGGGAGCGGGTGACCCCGGATTCGCGCTCGCGTCATAGTTCGTCGTCAGCGTCGAGTTCGCGTTGAAATCGCCCCAGGAGACGCAGTCGGTATAGCCGGGCTCGCTGACGTAGCAGACGGCCCCGCCGGCCTCGATCGCGTCCAGGTTGAGATCGGCGTTGAAGTCCTTGCTTGCCGAGGGAACGCCGCTGTCACCGAAGAGGACCGTGTCCTGGCTGTTGCCGTTGGAAACGTTCGAGAAGCCGGTCAATTCCTTCGGCAGGATCGAGCAGATGTCGTTACAGACGACAACCTTCGCCCCGCTGCTCAGGAACTGCTGAAGCGGGGCGTACATCTGGACCTCGACGTAGCTGTTGTCCTCCCCGTTGACCCCGGGGGAGATCTCCCGCACCTTCATCAGGTGGAAGGTGGCGCTGGCGCTCGCCGCCCCGAGCAGCATCGCCAGAGCCGTCGCCGACAGCACCGCCACGAGCCTCGTGCCTCTCCCCATCACCCGGTCCTACGGATCAGGCGCAGATCCGGATTTACCTCAGCGCTTCTTTTTCTTCTTCTTGCACTTCTTCTTCTTGGCCGTCTCGGCCGAGCGCTTGTGCTTCTTCTTCTTGCACTTCTTCTTGGCCGTCGTGCCCGGCGGCGTCGGGGTGGCTTGGTTGCCCGGCGGTGTGAATTCGATCGTCGCCTGGAGCAGGAGATCGTGCTGCTCGTCGGCAAGCAGGTTCGCTGAGGTCCCGTTCGCGGGTTGACCTGAGAAGTTGTTCGCGATCAGGTTCTTCGGCACTCCGTTCGTGAACGCCTGCGGCAGGCCGATGGCCGTTCCGCCGGTGAGCAGTCCGATGTAGTCGCCCTTGCTGATCGGCAGGGCCGCGGGATAGGAGAAGACCGTGCCAGTCGGCGTGGTGGTGCCGGTTCCGGACGGCACTGCGGACGGTGCCTGCACGGATGCGACCGCCGTGAAGTTGCTGTTGGTCATGGTGGCCAGGCTGACCGGCCCATTCAGTCGCAGCACCTTCAGCGTGTAGATCGCCCCGTCGTCGGCGCTCTTCACCTTCCACCCCGTGATCGTGCCGTCCGCGGGGGAGACGACCGGATTCGGACTCGTGCCCGGGTCAAAGGAGAGCTGGACGCTGGAGGTCGGCGCGCCGCTGATTCCACCGTCGTAGTTGTTGGCCAACGTACTGCCCATGACCACCGTGTCGGCGGCGGCCGTCGCAGGTAGCGCCACGGCGGCCGCGGCGATGGCGAGCGCGAAACGGGTAAGCCTGGAGGTCATCCTTCGCCCCTTCCTTGGGTCCCCTCGGATGTGCAGCGATCCTCTCAGATTGGCAAGTTCGCTGCAAATCCTGCTCTTCACCGACCGTCAACCGCCGCTCAGGCGCCCGTAGCTACCCTGTGCCCGTGGCCTCGAAGCGCCAGATCTTCGTCCGCGACGTCCCAATCGGGGGCGGTGCGCCGGTCGCCGTGCAGACGATGTGCAAGACCGAGACCGCCAACCTCGAGGCGACCATGGAGCAGATCCGCACGGTCGCCGACGCCGGGGCGGACCTGGTGCGCGTCGCGGTGCCGCGCGAGAAGGACGCGGAGGCCCTGAAGACGATCGTGAAGCAGTCGCCGATCCCGGTGATCGCCGACATCCACTTCAATCACACCCTCGCCCTGAAGGCGATCGACGCGGGCGCCGACTGCATCCGCCTGAACCCCGGCAACATCGGCGGGCCCGAGAAGGTGGCCGAGGTGGCACGGAGAGCGACCAAGGCGAACGTGCCGATGCGGATCGGGGTCAACTCCGGCTCACTGCCGAAACACCTGCACGCGCTCGAGCGCGAGAACCCGGTCGAGGCCCTGGTGCAGGCGGCGGTCGAGTTCGTCGAGCTGATGGAGTCCCTCGACTTCGAGAACTTCAAGGTCTCGATCAAGTCGACCAACGTCCCGAACACGATCGCGTCGAACCGCCTGCTCGCGGAGAAGATCCCCTACCCGATCCATCTCGGCATCACCGAGGCCGGGACGAAGTGGTCCGGGTCCCTGAAGTCCTCGGTCGGCCTGGGCACGCTGCTCGCCGACGGGGTCGGCGACACGATCCGGATCTCCCTCTCCACCTTCCACGCCGAGGAGGAG
>DATBHQ010000172.1:0-10917 GCA_036557385.1 Solirubrobacterales bacterium
CGAGTACTCGCTGCTCGACGGCGCCTGCAAGATCGACGCGCTCGCGGCCCGGGCGGCGGAGCTCGAGATGCCGGCTCTCGGCCTCACCGACCACGGCGTGATGAACGGCTCGATCGAGCACTACAAGGCCTGCGTCGCGGCCGGGATCAAGCCGATCATCGGGCTCGAGGCGTACCTGGTCGACGATCGCAACCTGACCCCGACGCAGCCGCGCTACGAGCGCAACCACCTCACCCTGCTGGCCTCGAACGAGGCCGGCTTCCGCAATCTGGTCAAGCTCAGCTCGGCCGGCTTCCTGGAGGGCTTCTCGCGCGGCAAGGCGAACGTCGACATGGAACTGCTCTCCGCCCACTCCGACGGGGTGATCGCGCTCACCGGCTGTCTCCAGTCGCGCTTCTGCCGCCGGCTCGTCGAGGATCGCCCGGCCGACGCCCGCTCCCACATCGACGACCTGATCGGCGCCTTCGGCCCGGAGCAGGTCTACTTCGAGGTCCAGCGCAACGGCCTCGCGGAGCAGGACAAGGCCAACGAGGGGATCGTCCGCACGGCGAAGGAGCTGGGTCGGCCGCTGGTGGCGACCGCCGACGTCCACTACCTGCGCCGCGAGGACTACGACTCACACGCGGCGCTGCTCTGCGTGCAGACGAAGTCGACGATCGAGCAGCCGAAGCTCAGCTTCGACAACAACGAGTTCTACTTGAAGAGCTCCGGCGAGATGGCGGAGTCCTTCTCCGACATGCCGGAGGCGCTGGCCAGCACCCTCGAGATCGCCGAGCGCTGCTCGCTCGAGATCAAGCTGGGCGAGCTGCTCCTGCCTCGCTTCCCGACCCCGGAGGGGGAGGAGCCCGGGGAGATGCTCAGGGACCTGGCCGTCGAGGGCCTCCGCCGCCGCTACGGCGATCCGATCCCGGCCGAGGCCACCGAGCGGCTCGAGTTCGAGCTCGGAGTGATCTCCGACATGGGCTTCGAGTCCTACTTCCTGATCGTCTGGGACTTCGTCAAGTACGCCAAGGAGGGCGGGATCGCCGTCGGGCCGGGCCGCGGCTCGGCCGCCGGCTCGATCGTCGCCTACTCCCTGGAGATCACCGACATCGACCCGCTCGCCAACGGCCTGATCTTCGAGCGCTTCCTCAATCCGGGGCGCAAGTCCATGCCGGACATCGACATCGACTTCTCGGTCCGCGGGCGGGAGCGGATCATCCGCTACGTCGGCGACAAGTACGGCCGCGAGTCCGTCGCGCAGATCATCACCTTCGGCAAGATGGCCCCGCGCGCCGCGATCCGGGACGCCGCGCGGGTCCTCGGCTACGACTACGCCACCGGCGACCGCCTCGCCAAGCAGATCCCCGAGCCGATCTTCGGGCGCAGCCCGAGCTTCGAGGAGTGCCTGAAGCCCGGCCAGGAGCTGAAGCGCACCTATGACTCCGATCCGGACGCCCAGAGGATCCTGGACACGGCCCAGGGGCTCGAGGGGATCGTCCGCAACAACTCGATCCACGCTGCCGCCGTCGTGATCGCCGATCGCCCGCTGCAGGAGATCGTGCCGCTGCAGCTGGCCGAGGATCGCGCGGCCGGCAACGGGAACGGCAACGGGAACGGCACCGCCGAGCGCGCCTACAAGACGGTGACCCAGTACTCGATGGGGCCGATCGAGGAGATCGGCCTGCTGAAGATGGATTTCCTCGGGCTTCGCAACCTCGACGTGATCGAGGACGCGATCGAGATCATCCGCCGCTCCCGGGGCGAGGAGGTGGACATCGAGAAGATCCCCCTCGACGACCCGGAGACCTACGCGATGCTCGCCAAGGGCGACTCGACCGCGGTCTTCCAGATGGAGTCGGAGGGCATGAGGGACGCGTTGCGCCAGGTGAGGCCAACCGAGTTCGCCGACCTGGTCGCGCTCAACGCCCTCTACCGGCCGGGCGCCATGGCCTACATCCCCGCCTATGCGCAGGGCAAGCGGAACCCCGAGAGCGTCCGCTATCCCGACCCTCGGCTGCGCGCGATCACCGAGGAGACGCACGGCTGCGTCGTCTACCAGGAGCAGCTGATGGCGATCGCCCGCGAGCTGGCGGGCTTCTCGGGGGCGGAGGCGGACGACCTCCGCAAGGCGATCGGCAAGAAGAAGCGCGACCTGATGGCGACGATGAAGGACAAGTTCATGAAGGGGCTCGAGGCCTCCAACACCGACGCGAGGGTGGCGGCCGATCTCTGGAAGCTGAACGAGGCGGCCGCCGACTACTCCTTCAACAAGTCACACGCCGCCTGCTACGGCCTGATCTCCTACCGCACCGCGTATCTGAAGGCGAACTACCCGGCGGAGTACATGGCCGCGGTGATCTCCTCGGTGATGAACACGAAGGACAAGGTCCCCTTCTTCGTCAACCGCTGCGCGGAGATGGAGATCGAGGTCCTGCCGCCGGATGTCAACGCGTCCGACCACGGCTTCGTCGTCTCGGGCAACTGCATCCGCTTTGGCCTCGACGCCGTGAAGAACGTCGGCCACATCGCCGTGCAGGCGATCCTCGATGCGCGCTCGAAGGACGGGACCTTCACCTCCCTGTGGGACTTCTGCGAGCGGGTGGACAGTCGCGCCGTGAACAAGCGAGCGGTCGAATGCCTCGTCAAGTGCGGGGCATTCGACTCGACCGGCGGCTCCCGGAAGGGCATGCTCGAGGCGTTGCCCGCCGCCGCCGCCTTCGGCCAGAAGGCCCAGGAGGACTCGCGGATGGGCCAGTCCTCGATCTTCGACCTGGGCGGCGGCGCCGAGGAGTCCGCCTCCTCGCGGCAGCACCACGCGCCGATCCGGACGGAGGAGTTCGACCAGAACGAGCTGCTGCGCCTCGAGAAGGAGACGCTCGGGACGTTCCTCTCCTCGCATCCGCTGGCCGAGGTCAAGGAGGCGCTGCGAACGCGCGTGGACTGCTCGCTCTCCAGCCTGGCGGACAAGCAGGACGGGTCCTGGGTGACGGTCGGCGGGATCATCACCGAGTTCAAGCGGCACAAGTCGAAGAACGGGTCCCTGATGTCGTTCGCGACGCTCGACGACGTCGAGGGCCAGGTCGAGATGCTCGTCATGGGGAAGGCGTACGAGGCCTCGCACGAGTTCCTCGCAGCGGACGCGATCGTGATCGTGCGCGGCCGGCTCGACCACAAGGGCCGTGGCGACACGAAGCTGGTCGCGCAGGAGGTCGAGCTCTTCGAGCCGACCGAGGACGAGGTCGCGAAGGCCAGGGCGGCGAGGGACCGCGAGAGCGGCCCGCTGCGGCTGCACATCGACGCCTCCGCCTTCGGCAGCTCCCTGATCGAAGAGCTCAAGGAGGTCCTCGGGAACTTCCCCGGCGATTCGGAGGTCTTCCTGATGATGAAAACGCGCCAGGGGCTCCGGGAGCTGCAGTTCGGGCGCGAGTACCGCGTGCGCCGCTCCGCGGGCCTGGACGCCGAGCTGGACGCGCTGCTGGGCGGGGCCGCCCGGGCGGCCTAGACTTACGAGGCTCCGTCCGGGCGGAGTTCCTATGGGGAGAGGAACTCAAAGACCGACCACCGACGCCTCGCGCGGCTTCCAGGCGGAGAGCTGGACCACGCGCCAGCTCGCGGAGTTCCTCTCGGTTGTCTCCTCGTTCACCGACGAGCGGGACGCCCTGCAGGGCTGCGTCGAGCGCGCCGCCGGCGCGATCGGCACCGACGTGGCCGCGCTGATCCGGGACGGTGGAGTGGCTGCGCAGGTCGGGTTCCCGCCGGGCACCGAGCCGGTCGCGGACCTGGTCGAGGCCTCCGGCGACCTTCGCTTCCAGCGCGAGCTGGGAGAGCTCGGCGTCTGCACCGGCATGTGCTCGCTGGTGGGGGAGGAGGGCACGCTGCTCGTCGCGCGGGCCGGGCCGGCCGACTTCAGCAAGGAGGAGCTGGACCTGCTGCGGGGGATGGGCCGCGTGCTCGCGCTGGCGTTGCGCAGCATCCGCCTGATCGGCGAGCTTCGCGAGCGGCAGACGCTGCTCGAGCGCCTGACGCTGCTGCAGCGCTCGATCGCGAGCCGCGCCGACATCGAGGACGTCCTGGACGCGATCGTCACGGGCGCGAGCGAGCTGCTCGGCGACGAGCTGGTGGACCTCAGCCTGATCGACCCCGATGACCCCACCGTGCTCGAGGTCGTGGCGTCCGTCGGCTATCCCCCGGAAGTGCTCAATGACATCCGCCGCACCCCGCTGGAGGTCGGCATCGCCGGACACGCGGTAACGGAGCGCCGGCCGATCATCGTGGAGGACTACGGCACCGATCCCCGGCGCATGCCCGACGTGGTGGTCGAAGGGCTGCGTGCGGTGATCTCCGCGCCCGTCTACCAGCGAGGCGAGCTGGTCGGCGCGCTGTCGCTGGGCACGCGGCGTCCAGGCCGCCGCTACAGCGAGATCGAGCGCGACGCGGTGCTCGCCTTCGCCGAGCACGCCGGGCTCGCCCTGAACGACGCGAAGGCCGCGGAGGAGACCGCTCATCAGGCGTTCCACGACCCGCTCACCGGGCTCGCCAACCGCGCGCTCTTCGTCGACCGCCTGGCGCAGGCGCGCACCAGGGCGGCCGCGGCGGGGGACTCGGTCGGCGTGCTGTTCGCCGACCTCGACGGCTTCAAGACCGTCAACGACAGCCTCGGCCACGCCGCCGGCGACCAGCTGCTGATCATCGTGGGACAGCGCCTCGCCTCGGTGGTCGGCCCGACCGACACCGTCGCCCGCTTCGGAGGGGACGAGTTCGCGATCCTGGTGGAGGACGTCCGGCAGCCGATCGAGCTCGCCCGCGTGGCGCGCCGCGCCCTGGACGCGCTCGAGCGGGTGATCGACGTCGAGGGCCGCGAGGTCTTCATTACGGCCAGCATCGGGATCGCGGTCGGGCTCGAGGAGACCGAGGACCTGCTTCGCAACGCCGACCTCGCGATGTACGAGGCGAAGGGACAGGGGAAGGGGCGCTACGAGATCTTCCAGAGCCACATGCACGAGGCGCTCGCGCAGCGGCTCGAGCTCGAGTCGGACCTGAAGCAGGCGGCCGACCGCGACCAGTTCGTCCTCCACTTCCAGCCGATCGTCGAGATGGAGGGATCGACGGTGATCGGCGTGGAGGCGCTGATCCGCTGGATGCACCCCACCCAGGGCCTGATCATGCCCGATCGCTTCATCCCGATTGCGGAGGAGAGCGGCCAGATCCACGCGCTCGGGCGCTGGGTCCTCTGGGAGGCCTGCCGGCGACTGGTCGATTGGGAGGGCTCCTTCGGGGAGCTGGGGCTGAACGTCAACATCTCGGGCGCCCAGCTCAGGCAGGCGAGCCTGGTGCGCGAGGTAGGCGAGATCCTCGACGCGACCGGCCTGGAGCCCCATCGCCTCACCCTGGAGATCACTGAGTCCGTCCTCATGGAGGTCAGCTCCAGCAACACCGAGCGGCTCGACGCGCTGAAGAAGCTGGGGATACAGCTGGCGGTCGACGACTTCGGCACCGGATACTCCTCGCTCCAGTACCTGAAGCGCTTCCCGTTCGACTGGCTGAAGATCGCCAAGCCCTTCGTGGACGGGGTGGACGGCTCCGACTCACAGGCGCGGATCGCGCGCGCGATCATCGACCTCGCTCACAGCCTCGAGATCGAGGTGATCGCGGAGGGCATCGAGTCGAAGCGGCAGGCCGCCGTGCTCGGGGAGATCGGCTGCCTGAACGGCCAGGGCTTTCACTTCTCGCCGCCGCTGCCGGCGGAGGAGATCGCGGACTATCTCTCCGCCCGGACCGCATTGCGCTAGCAGATTCACCCCCGTTTGCGCAAGGGCGGGACCCCTCCGAACCTTGCCATCCGTCCGCCCACGCGTCCTAGACTGAACTCCTCATGTCAGGACAGATTCAGCAACGTCGAAGCACCGCAGGCGAGTGTCGCCAGTGCGACTCGTTCTGCGACAAGCTCGTCAACCCCGCGGGCTGCCTGGAGATGGGGTGCAAGTACCTCTACACCTACGAGGACGCCCGCACCGGCGGCCGCTTCATGGGATGCATGAACAAGGTCTTCGGCGCGGAGATCGATTTCGACATGTTCCTGCTGGCCGAGCGGACCCGCGAGGGCTTCGGCGGGATCAAGATGACCGGGGACCCGCTGCCCCACTGCCAGTTCAGCGTCGAGAAGGCCTACGAGGGTGAGGGCCCGGCCTACGAGTGCGTCAACCGCCGGTTCTTCGACGCGCCCGACGAGCACCCGGAGTCGATCCGGGCGTTCGACCTGCGAAACGCGCTGAGCTGACCACCGGTTTCAGCCCAGCAGCTCCTCGAGCTTCTCGAAGCTGTCCGTCCAGCCGCCCTCGTGCAGGCCGAGGCGCTCCTCGGTTGCGAACTCGCCCTGGGTGAGCCGTACCCCGGTGCGCTCACCCACCTCGTCGAGTGAGAGTGTGACGAGCGTCTCTCGGTCATCCGGATCGGGCGGATCCCAGGCGAAGGTGTAGGCGAGCCGGACGGGCTCCTGCACCTCGCGGAATTCTCCGCGCAGGTGGAACCGCTCGCCGTCGGGAGGCTGCATCGCGATCCGGAGGCTCCCGCCGACCCGCGGCTCGAAGTCCAGCTCGGGCACGGTGAACCCCTCCGGGCCCCACCACCGGCCCAGCTGCGCCGGGTCCGTCAGCGCCCGCCAGACATCGGCGCGCGGTGCGGGGAGGATGCGAGTCATTCGCAGCCACAGCCCATCGCTCTCGGTCATCTCCACCTCCGGACGACTGCTCGCATCGTAGGCCCGGACTCGCTATCAGTGCAGGGGTGGGCCGGACGCTTCTCAAGTCGGCCATGGCGCTCGCCGCGCTCGCCCTGATCGGGTGCGGGGACGCCTCGGCGACCACTCCTCAGCGGGTCGCCGATGCGATCGGCCAGACCGACACTGCGCTTCGGCAGGCGATCGATTCCTGGCGCTCCGCGGGCGATCCGCCCGCCGGGCGGCCTCCGTCGGACGTTCTCGCTCGGTCGGCCGACTTGCAGGACGAGGTCGACGTGCTGGGCGACCATCCGAACCTCGCGGCCCGCGTGCTCCCGCTCCTGGACGGCCGGCTGCACGGCGAGATCAGGCGGCTCTACGCCGCCAGACGGGCGCTGCTGCGGCTCTCGGCCGGCTCGAAGCACAAGAGGCTGAAGCTCGGCCAGCGGCCGCCGCTCGCCGACCTCGTCTCCTTCTACGACGAGGCGCAGCGGCGGCTGGGGATCGGCGCGAATTACCTGGCGGCCATCCACCTGGTCGAGACCAAGTTCGGGAGGGTGATCTCGAACAGCGTCGCGGGCGCGCAGGGACCGATGCAGTTCATCCCCTCGACCTGGAGGATCTACGGGCACGGCGGGAACATCCGCGACCCGCACGACGCGATCCTCGCCGCCGCGCGCCTGCTGCGGGCCAACGGGGCGCCGCGGCGCTACGGGCCGGCGCTTCACGCGTACAACCCATCCGGGCTCTACGTCGCTGCCGTGAGCCGCTACGCGAAGGAGATCGGCCGGGACCCCGACGCGATCTATTACCTCTACTGCTGGGAGCCCTAGCCGCGCAGGTAGGCCCTGCCGCGGGGCGAGAGCCGGTAGCCGACCGGCAGGCTCTCGGTCAGGCCCAGCGCCTTGAGCTTGCGCACATCGCGCTTGAACGGCGCCTTCTCCATCCCGAGCGTGGCGGCGAGGTCGGCCGCAAGCGTCTCGGGGCGATCGCCGATCAGCTGAAGGACCCGGCGGGTCCAGGGCTTGCCGCGGGCTCGGTCCATGCGCTCGAGGCGGGCATCCAGCTCAGAGCGCTCGGAGGCGGTGATCCGGGCGTGGGCGCGCAGCGCCACTCGCGGGTCAGCACCGATTCGGTGGAAGCGGACGCGGTAGAGGCGGCCCTCGGGCCGCAGGCTCTCGAGCAGCTCCCGCTTGCCGGCGAAGCCTGCGCGGTGAGCCTGCTCCGAATCGATCCGACGCTCGCCGATCGGGTCCACTGCGTCGATGCCGAGCAGCCCCGCCCTGGTATGGAGGGTGCCGCCGGCCTTCACGGTGGGGCGCCGCCAGCGCCGGAAGGCGAGATCGATCTCTCCGGCCTCGATGCCGTCGAGGACGCGCCGGTTGAAGAGCATCAGTTCCTGCGCGTCGCCTCGCGCCAGAGCCGGCGGATGAGCTGGACGTCCTTCTTCTCGGTGTTGTGCCCATCGATTCCGGGTCCCTCGAGGACGGCGGGTATGCCCTGCAGGCGGCGCTCGCCGAGGAAGGCGCGGAAGCCCTTGCGGCCGATCTCTCCCTTGCCGATCGGCGCGTGGCGGTCGCGGTTCGACCCCAGCGGGTCCGTGGCGTCGTTGACGTGGAGCAGCTTGAGCTGCTCCAGGCCGACCTTCGCTTCGATCTCGTCCACGAGGTCCCGCACCCCGTCCTTGGTGGCGATGTCGTAGCCCGTCGCGTAGAGGTGACAGGAGTCGATGCAGAGGCCGAGGCGCTTGGGGCCGCCCGTCTTGTCGATCAGCTCGGCGGTCTCGTCGAAGTCGCGGCCCAGGAGCTGAGGCGAGCCGGCGGTGTTCTCGTAGATGATCGGGCAGCGATCGGAGCGGGCGAGCGCCTCCTTGATCAGGCCGATTGCCCGCTTGCGGGCGTTCGTGCGCGTGTCTGCCTTCAGTGCCCCCGGGTGGACGACCACGCCGAGCGCCCCGATGCCGTCGCCGACGCGCAGCGCGTGGGTGAGCGACTCGAGCGACTTCCGCCGCATCTCCTTGTCCTTGGCCGCCGGGTTGATCAGGTAGATCATGTGGATCGCGACGACTTCGACCCGCGAGCGCTCCATCGCCTCGCGGAACTCGGCGAAGTCGTCGTCGGAGTAGCGCGTCGGCCGCCACATCCGGGGGCTCTGGTTGAAGATCTGGATCGCGTCGCAGGTGCGCTCCTGCGCCCGCTCGATCGCCCGGACCAACCCACCCCCTGTGGAAACATGGGCGCCGATCAGCATCGTGAGCTCAGATCCATCAATTCGAGTCCGCTTCGCCCCGTCCCCGACTGGTGCCCTGCACATCGGGGGAGCGAGGACGGCACTGTACAACTGGCTCTTCGCGCGGGGACGCGGGGGAGAGCTGGTGCTGCGGATCGAGGACACCGACCGCGAGCGCTCCACCCCGGAGAACGTCGAGCAGATCCTCGACGCGCTGGGATGGCTCGAGCTCGACTGGGACGAGGGGCCGATCAGCCAGTACGGACGCGCCGAGCGGCACCGGGACGCCCTGGCCCGGCTGGTCGATTCCGGCGCCGCCTACCGCGACCCCGCGACCGGCGAGGACGTCGCGGCCTGGAAGAAGGCGCACGGCAACCGCGGCTATCGCGGCGAGCCCACGGAGGACCCGGGCGCGGCCGTGCGGCTGCGGGTCCCGGACGACGGGGACACGGTGGTCGCCGACGAGATCCGGGGGGACGTGCGCTTCCCGAACTCAGCGCAGGACGACTTCGTCATCGCCCGCGGCGACGGCTCGGTCCTCTACAACTTCGCCGTCGCGGTGGACGACGCCGACATGGGGATCACGCACGTGATCCGCGGGGACGACCACCTCTCCAACACGCCCAAGCAGCTGCTGGTGATGGACGCCCTCGGAATCGCGCCTCCCAGCTACGCGCACCTGCCTCTGCTGCACGGCCCGGACGGCAAGAAGCTCTCCAAGCGCCACGGCGCGGCCAGCGTGCAGGAGCTGCGGGAGGGCGGCTACCTGCCCGCAGCGGTCCGCAACTACCTCGCCCTGCTCGGCTGGGGCACGCAGGACGACACCACGATCCTGAGCACGGACGAGCTGATCGAGCGCTTCGACCTCTCCAGAGTGGGCCGCTCGAGCGCGATCTTCGACGAGCAGAAGCTGCGCTGGCTGAACGGCCGCTTCATGCGCGAGATGGACCTCCACTCCTACACGGACGCGGTGGCACGGCACGTCGGCCGCGAGCCTGACCCCCGCCTGCGGGCGGCCTGCGCGATCGCGCAGGAGAAGGCCCAGACGCTGAACGAGGTCTGGCCGCTGATCGGCTTCCTCTTCGAGGACCCCGAGATAGATGAGAGGGCCTGGCGGAAGGTGATGAAGGACGGGGCGCTGCCGCTGCTCAGCGAGGCGCTCGCGGCGCTGCGCGACGCGGAGAGCTTCGAGCCGGACGACCTCGAGGCGGCACTGGGTCCGATCCTGGCCGAGCACGACGTCAAGCCGGGCAAGCTCTATCAGCCGATCCGGGTCGCGATCACGGGCACCTCGGTGTCCCCGGGGATCTTCGAATCGCTCTCCGTGCTGGGCAGGGATCGCTCCCTGGAGCGCATCGAGCGCGCCGTGGAGCGGCTCTCCGGACATATGGGCTAAACAATCGGCCAGGCGGTGCCGATGAGTACCGCATGGCAACCGCTGCCACCACTACGCGCGGCACCCAGAACGGCACCCGCACCGAGGGCCGCGGGCGCGTGCTGGCCGCCGCCTTCGACGAGGCCGAGCGCCAGCCGGCCCTCAGGGAGGGCCGCGACCAGGCCCTCGAGCAGGTCAACCGCGGCGCCCCGCCGCATGAAGTGGCGGGCGTCGTCGAGTCCGACGTCGGGCTCACCAGCGCGATCATCCGCGCCGCCGGCCAGCTCCAGGGCGGCGGGCGCATCCGGAGCGTCGCCGACGGCATCGAGCGGCTCGGCCCGGGCGCGGTCGAGGCGATCCTTCGCTCCTCGCCCTCCTACGACATCTTCAATGGCGACGGGCGCCTCGCCCTGGCGCCGGACCGCTTCCGTCTGCACGCGCTCGATGTGCAACGTGCGGCGGACCGGATCGCCGAGATGAGCGGCATCGGCGATCGGGACGAGATCGCCCTCGCGGCCATCCTGCACGACATCGGCAGGCCGGTGCTCGCGCGCCTCCATCCCGGCTATGCGGAGCGATTCGACCGCCGCAGCGCCACGCCGGACGAGCGGATCAA
>DATBHQ010000173.1:0-13940 GCA_036557385.1 Solirubrobacterales bacterium
CGCGGCCGCGATCGGTGAGCGACCGCCGTCAACGTCCTGACCACCCGGTCCGCCTCGAACTTGACTTGAGCGTGCGTGAACCGAAGCACTACGAAGCCGGCTGCCACCAAAGCCTGGTCGCGAAGTCGATCTCTTGATTGCGCGTCAGCGGCGGCGGCAGACCTGCGCGTCGAACCAAACGCAGAAACCGCCGCTCGAGCTCCGAGTCGGTCAGGCGGAAGGTCCGGCGATCCAGAATTCTTCGCAGGGCGGCGACCCCGCTGATCCCGCGGTTCTGCTCGAGTGCAGCTCTAGGGCTTTCCGGGTCGATCCGATCGAGCTTGTCGGCCTCATTGATGGCGGCTTCGATTTCTGCTTCCCCAAGCCCAGCAGCGATGTCGATCAAGGTCCGCGCAGGTGATGTGACGGGAACGTCCTCGAACTCGGCCGAATCGGCGGCGGCAAGCGTGCTGCGGCGGTGAACGCAGATTCCGGTTCGGACGCGCGTTCCGGGGCCGCGCACCGAAACGTGGATGACCCCCGGTCGCATTCCCTCTCTGTCCTCTTTCATTGCCCATATTCCCCAGAGCGCGGCGGCACTCTCGTGACTGAGCAACGAGTCTGGCCCGCAGGCGAGCACGGCGGCCATCCACCAACCCAGGCGGGTCAACCGCGGTCTGCCGACCGCATAGATGCCTCGCCATGCGGAATGCAGACGTCCGCGGGCGAGACGTGAATCAATCTGATCGGAACTGAATCCCGCCGCCTCGAGCTGACGGCGGGTGACCACTCCGTGTTGTCGTGCGGCGAGGCGCCAGACGTCTGCGGACGGTCGCTGTCGACTTTCCCGGCCCATACGCGGATAAGTCGACGAGCACCGGTTGTTCGCCCCGGCTACAGCCGGAAACCCGGCAGCAGGCGCTTCTCGGTTTCGCCCGGGACCTGCGCGATCACCTCGACGTGGCCCTCGAGCGGGGTGCCGCGCAGCTTGGTTGCGAGCAGGTCGTCGACCTGGAAGATGCCGGCGGAGTTGTTCATCTCGATCTCGATCCGGACCGCCCGCTCCTCCCCGCTCTCGATCCGGACCTCGTCGATCGCGGCAGCCGAAAGTGCATGGATGCCGTAGTGGCCGCCCTCGACCGGGAGCCGCGAGCGGCCCTCGGCCATGTCCAGCGCGTCGGCGACCCTGACGATGCCGGCCTCGACCGTGTAGGGCTCGCCGCGGCGGCGGTGGCCGATGATCGCGTGCAGGATCTCCGAGACGACGACCGTTCGCTCCGGCTCCATGTAGACCGTCTCGAGCAGCGACTGCAGCCGCTCCTGGGCCATGAACAGGCTGTAGGCCTCGTGGTCGGCGCGATGGAGCGACATGCCGACGTCGTGGAGCAGCGCGCCGCCCGCCACGACGACCTCGGCGTCGCGGTCCTTCATCCCGTGCTCGGTGACCATCGCCGGCTCGATGCCCCCCTTGACCAGCAGGCGGAACAGCCGTAGGGCGATGTTGAGCACCACCTGGACGTGCACCCAGGAGTGGTCCGACATCCCGAGGCGCTCGGAGTTGATCTGCGCCATGTACCACCAGGCCCGCACCCGCTCGTCCGCGTTGACCGCCTCGAGGAAGCTCTCCAGCTTGCGGTTGCCGCGCGTCGGCGCGTGAACCTGCGCGCTGGCGACCGCCTCGGCGATCGAACCGGCGCGGACATCTGGCCCTTTTGCTTCCATACCGCAGGATCCTTGCAGGGGGCTGACCGGGGCTTCTAGTGACAGGACGTCAGCAGAGCCGTTTCGGGGTATTTGCGAGCTTTCCGACCGACGACGGGGTTACCGTGGGCGTGCTTCGGCTTATGGAACTCGGATGACGGTCTGTTCGAATACAGGCATATCCGTTCCTGAGTGCTCGTGCCGGGCCTGCCTCGAGGCCCAGATCGAGCGCCACATGCCGTCGTTGCTCGGCACGGGCCCCACGGAGCAGCCGACCCTCGAGATGTCCGCGGCCTCCGGCCTCGCCCGGCTGCGCTTCGCCCGGCGTCTGCGCCGCTTCAAGCGAGCCGCGTAGCGGCGGCCAGGCCGCCCGCCTCTGAGCGAGGGCGAAGCTCGAGCGGTTGTCCGGCGCGGTCGCTGCCGCCGCGGCTTTATGGCGAAGCCGTCTCACGCCTCAGTCGGCACCCTGCGGGCCGCCGAGGCGCCGAGCACGCCGGCGCTGGCGACCACGACCAGCCCGATGCCGGCGACCTCGACGGCGGCCAGGCCCTGATCCAGCGCGATCAGGCCGATCACCGCCGCGACCGCCGGCTCCAGGCTCATCAGCACCCCGAAGGTGCCGACCGCGATCCGCCGAAGCGCCTCGAGCTCCAGCGAATAGGGGATCACCGAGCTGAGCATCGCGGTGGCGGCCCCCACCGCGGCGGCCGCCGGGTCGAGCAGGTCCCCGCCCGCCGCCGCGGTTCCGGGGATCACCATCACGATCCCGCCCACGGCCATCGCGAGCGCCAGCCCCCGGCCGCCGGCGAAGGTCCTGCCCACCCGCGCGCTCAGGAGGATGTACGCCGCCCAGAAGCCGCCGGCTAGCAGTGCGAAGCCGATGCCCGCAGCGTTCGCCGATCCCGAGGGGCGCGTCAGCAGGAGTACCCCCGCCGCGGCGCAGGCGACCCAGACCAGGTCGAGCCGCCGCCTCGAGCCCAGCAGCCCGAGCAGCAGGGGCCCGACGAACTCGAGGGTCACGGTGATCCCGAGGTCGATCCGGTCGAGGGCCTCGTAGAAGCAGAGGTTCATCGCGGCGAGGGTCACGCCGAACGCGGCCACGAGCAGGAGCCCGTCCCGCCCGGCCTCCATCGGGCGCGGGCGCCAGATCGCCAGGAGCAGGATCGCCGCGAACGCCAACCGGTAGAGCACCGCCCCCGCCGGCCCCACCCGGTCGAAGAGGGTGGTCGCGGTCGCCGATCCACACTGGACCGAGACGACGGCGACGAGGACCAGGGCGGGTGCGACCAGGGGCTGGCCGCTCGCCTTCGGCATCAACGGGTGGCGCCTGTGGCGCACCCTCGCGTCAATCGCCCATCACCTTGATCACCAGGCGCTTCGAGCGGCGGCCGTCGAACTCGCAGTAGAAGACCGCCTGCCAGGGGCCGAGGTCCAGCCGGCCCTCGGTGATAGGCAACACCACCTGATGGTGAACCAGCAGGTTCTTGAGGTGAGCGTCGCCGTTGTCCTCGCCGCCGCGGTGGTGGCGGTAATCGCCCGGATCGGGTGAGAGCTCCCGCGCGACCTCGTTCGCGGGTTCCTTCCAGCTCGGGGGCGCCACCTTGTCGAGCCACTCGAGCGTGTCCTCCTGGAGCCCCGGCTCGTCGTCATTGACCCAGACGGCGGCGGTGATGTGCATCGCCGAGACCAACACCATCCCCTCCGACACACCGGACGCATCGACGGCGCCCTGGACGTCCTCGGTGATCCGGATGAACTCGCGCCGCTCGTCCGTGTTGAAGGTCATGTACTCGGTGTGCGATTTCACAGGTCCTCCTCGTGCGCCGTTGGTGAGGGATGATGCCCACCATGGCCGGCCTTCTCTCCCTGGAGCGCCGCGAGGCGGTCGCCATCGTCACGCTCCAGCGTCCCGAGAAGCGAAACGCGCTCTCCATCGACCTGCGCGTGGAGCTCGCCGAGACGTTCGGGGCACTCGGCGAGGACGCGGACGTCGGGGCGATCGTTCTGACCGGCGCGCCACCCGCCTTCTGCTCCGGCATGGACACCACCGAGTTCGGCGGTGACCGCGCCCACAGGGAGCGGCTCGTGACGACCAGCATCGGCTCGTTCCGGGCCGTCGGCGGCTGTCCCAAGCCGGTGGTCGCCGCGGTCAACGGGCCGGCCCTCGCCGGCGGCTTCGCCCTGTGCCTGCTCTGCGACCTGCGGCTCGCCGCGGAGGAAGCGAGCTTCGGCTTCCCGGAGCTCCCGCGCGGAATCCCGCCGAGCTACGCGGCGGCGCGGGCCGCCCTCCCCGCGCCGGTGGCCGCAGAGCTCACGCTCACCGGCAGGCTGCTCGACGCGGCCGGTGCCCTGCGGACCGGGATCGTCGGTGCGGTCCATCCGACGGACGAGCTGATGGCGCGGGCGGTCGAGCTCGCCGGCCGGATCGCCTCCGCGCCGCGGGAGGCGACCATGCAAACCAAGCGCCGGATCCTGCTCGATCGCGACCGCACGATCGGTCACCTCTTCGAGGAGGAGGAGCGCCTGCTGCGCGAGGCGCTGCTCAGCGACGATCAGGACCCGGCGGCCTAGAGTTGATCTGGTGGAGCAGCTCCGCCTGATCCGCCACTCCTTCCCGGAGCAGACCGGCCTCAACACCAAGATCTCGCGCGCGATCCTGCACCGGGTGGCGGCCGGAGAGCTGCCGCCGACGATCCGCATCCACCGGCCGGGCAGGGAGGTCGCCTTCGGACGCCAGGACATCGCCAGCCCCGGCTATGAGAGGGCCGCCGAGGCGGCCCGCGCGGAGGGCTTCGCGGCCGTCGAGCGGCTGGCGGGAGGCCGCGCCGCCGTCTTCACCGAGGGCACGATCGCGATCGCCCGCGCCTACGGCGACCCGCAGCCGCCGAAGCGCACCTACGCCCGCTTCGAGGAGATGGCCGAGCTGATCACGGCCGCCCTGCGCGAGCTCGGGGTGGACGCCCGGGTCGGTGAGGTCCCCGGCGAGTACTGCCCCGGCGCCTACAGCGTCAACGCCCGCGCCCGGACGAAGCTATCCGGGATCGGGCAGCGCATGATCCGCGGCGGCGCCCATATGGGCGGGGTCGTCGTCGCCTCAGGGGGCGACGAAATCGCCCGGGTCCTCGTGCCCGTCTATCGCGCCCTCGAGCTCGACTGGGACCCGGCCACCTCCGGGAGCGTCACCGAGGAGCTCGGCCGCGACGTCGATCCGGGCGAGGTGGAGGAGGCCCTGATCGCCGAGCTGGCGAAGACCTACGAGCTCGTGGACGCCGAGCTGGATCCGGAGACGATGCGGATCGCCGCGGAGAGCAGCGACGCTGTTCAGGCGGCTTCGTCGCCGTCGGAGCCGGCCGGCGCGTAGCTCCTCCGGCCGATGCGCCGCGCGGCGCCCTCGCCCACCGCCTCGCGCAGCGCTCCACGGAAGCGACCCGGGCCCCAGTAGCGAGCGCCCACCGCACGCCCGAGCTCCTCGCGCGTCATCTCCCCGCGCTCGTGGAGCGCGCGGTCGATCGCGTCGATCTCGCGATCGAGGTCGGCGGACTCGTCGAACGGCGTCCTGGAGGAGAGCAGCGGGGAGTACAGGGAGCGCCCCGGGCCGGGCCGGAATCGCCTGATGCCCTGACGGCTCCGCTCCTGGCGGGCCATGCGGGCCCTGACCCTCTGCTCAAACTCATGCGCCCGTCTCTCCCGCTCTTGGCGCTCCCCGCGCTCCCGAGCGGCCTGCTCGGCGGTGCGCTCCTCCTCGGCGAACTCGCCGGCCCTGGCCTCGCGCTCGGTCGCAAGCGCCCGCTGCTCCGCGGCCTGCGCTCGCTCCTCGGCGGCCCGCGCGATCGCCTCGTGCGCGCGGGCGTCGCTCTCACGCTCAGCCGCGATCGACTCGGCCCGCTGCCTGATCGTACGCGCGCGCTCGTCCGCCGCCCTGGCCCGCTCCTCGGCGGCCTCGCGTTCGGGGCTGTCGGCGTCAGCGGCACCCGCGTCGGCGCGCAGCTCACTGGCGACGGCCAGTTCGTCCTCCGCCTCCGCATTGAGGTCGGCGAGGTCCGCGAGGATCTCCTCGATCTCGGCCTGCTGGGAGCCGTCCTCCCCTCCCTCGAGCGCGGCGGAGCGAAGCTCGTGGGCCTTCGCCCGGTGCTGGGCGGCCCGCGCCCGCTCGTACTCGGCTGCCTGTCGATTCTGCCGGGCGTGCTGAATCTCGGGCCTGGTGTCGATCCCGGCCTCCGCGGCGCCCGGCTCCTCCGCTTCCGCTCCGGGGGCACCGGTCTCAGCCTCCTCCGCGGTCAGGGGCTTGGCGATGCTCTCCAGCGACTCGCCTTCTGCCTTCACGCCGAACAGAAGCTCGGCTACGCCTCCGACCGCCATCACGATCCCGCCGATGTAGAAGCCGATTGCGAGTGTCCCGGCGTTGCCGCTGTCGATCAGATGGCCGAAGAGCAACGGTCCGGTGATTCCACCGGCGGCGGTTCCCACCGCGTAGAAGAAGGCGATGGCCAGCGCCCGCGTCTCCATCGGGAAGATCTCGCTGACGGTCAGATAGGCCGAGCTCGCCCCGGCTGACGCGATGAAGAACGTCGCGATCAGGAGAGCCATGAAGCTCAAGGTGGTCAGCTGGCCGGCGGTGCCGGAACCGCTCGCGATCAGCACACCGATGACCACCGCCAGCGCCGCGGAGCAGAGGTAGGTCCCCGAGATCATCGGCTTGCGCCCGACGGTGTCGAACAGGCGCCCGAGCGTCAAGGGGCCCAGGAAGTTGCCCGCCGCCCAGATCGCGATGTAGATCGGCACCGTTCCCGAAGCAACGCCGAAGTAGGTGGAGAGCAATGTGCCCAGATCGAACGTGATCGCGTTGTAGAGGAAGGCCTGCCCGACGAAGAGGGCCAATCCCAACGTCGTTCGCTTGGGGTAGGCCTTGAAGGCCGTCTTGGCGATCTGCCGGAAGGGGATGCGCTTTCGCTGGCGGACCTTGATCTCGTCCCGCGGCTCCTCCAGCTCCTGGCCCGTCTCCTCCTCGATAGCGCTCTCGATCGAGTCGACCAGCTCCTCGGCCTCCTCTTCCCGGCCGTGTATGAACAACCACCTTGGGCTCTCGGGAACGTTTCGCCTGACCAGGAGGATCGCCAGCCCGAAGATCGCGCCGATGCCGAAAGCGAGTCGCCAGCCCAGGTCGGCGGCGAAGATCGAGGTATCCAGGAGCACGACCGCCGCCAGCGCCCCGCCCGCCGCCCCTGCCCAATAGGAGCCGTTGATGATCAGGTCGACCCGGCCACGCACCCGCGCGGGAATCAATTCGTCGATGGCTGAGTTGATCGCGGCGTACTCCCCACCGATGCCCGCCCCGGTGAAGAAACGCGTCATGAAGAGGTACCAGGGCGCGAAGGCGAACGCCGTAGCGACGGTGGCGGCGATGTACACCGCCAGCGTGAGCAGAAACAGCCTCTTTCGCCCGAAGCGGTCGGTGAGCTGCCCGAAGAAGAGCGCGCCGGTGCAGGCGCCGGCCACGTAGAAGGCGGCGGCCGTTCCGATCTGACCGGCGTCGATGGTGATCCCGCTGCCGCTCTCGGTCAGCCGGGAGGAGATCGAGCCGACGATCGTCACCTCGAGGCCGTCGAGGATCCAGACGGTCCCCAGCCCGATGACGATCATCCAGTGGAAGCGGGACCAGGGAAGTCGGTCGAGCCGGGCCGGGATTCGCGTCCGGATGGTCGAGGTCCGAGCTCCGCCTTCCATGGTCTGAGCTCCGGCTTCCATGCATCGAGCAACATCGCCGGATGCCGCCCCCGTCAAACGTGATCCTGTTCAGGAGGGAAACCACCTGCAACCGGAGAGTTTCCGGCTCCAGCGCGCCGGGAATCCCCTTTGTGATGCTGCGCTGTCGGCTCTTCGGCCACCGTCCCCGGTTCGCCTCCTCGGGAGAGGTGATGAACTGGGAGTGTGAGCGCGGCTGTGGGGCCGGCGGGAGCAAGACCTACCCCTCGGCCGCGGACGCAGCGCGCTACGCCGCGGCGTTCAATCGAGAGGATCGCGACGACATCGGCCGCCGGCCCCTGCTGTCTCTTCTGCCGCTCGGGCTGGCGCGGAGGTCGCGCCGCGAGTGATGGCCAATCAGCCCTTTAGCTCTGAAGCGGTGTCTCGACCAGGCTCTTGCGGAGCTCCTCGACGGAAGTGAAGACCTCGCGCGCTCCCGCGTCACGAAGCTCCTCCTCCGAGAACCCGCCGGTCCTCACGGCGAGCGTGTCCACGCCCGCGCGCTTCGCCGCCTCCACGTCCCAGACCGTGTCGCCGATCAGGAGCGCGTCACCGGGCTCGCCGTCGATCTTGTCGAGCGCTGCGTGGACCAGGTCCGGCTCCGGCTTGGTCTGCTCGACGTCGTCGGAGGTCGTCCAGGCGTCCACGATCTCCCTGGCGTCGAGGAGGTCGAGGTAATGCTCGATCTCCCACTCCTTCGCCGAGCTCGCCAGGACGACCGCGTTCCCCGCCTCTCTCAGGTCCTCGATCAGCTCGCGCGAGCCCTCCATCGTCTGCACCTCGTCGATCAGCTCCCGGTAGAGCTCCGACTCGGCATCTCGGATGCTGTCGCCGAGGCGCTCCTCGACCTCGTCCCCGGCGAGCGCCGCCACCAGCTGGTCGCCGCCCATCCCGATGTGGCGGTGGATACGCCAAACCTGCAAGGTCAGGAAGTGGCGCCGGAATGCACGGAACCAGGCGATCGCGTGGTGGTAGTTCGTGTCGACGAGGGTGCCGTCGACGTCCAGGATGGCGACTTGCGGCATGCGGGTATCACTTACCCGTGAGCGCGAAATATCCACCTATCGCCGACTACGGCCTGATCGGGGACGGCCAGTCGGTCGCGCTGGTCTCCACCAAGGCTTCCATCGACTGGTGCTGTCTCCCCCGCTTCGACTCCGGAAGCTGCTTCGGCCGGCTGCTCGACGCCGAACGCGGCGGGCACTTCTCGATCTTCCCCGTCCAGGGCGATGGCGCGACCAGCACCCACCGCAGCTACCGCGGAGACACGATGGTGCTCGAAACCACGTTCCGGGTCGAGGGGGGCGAGGCGACGGTGATCGACTGCATGACCGTGTCGCGCGACGGCCCCACCGGGATCGGGCCGCAGATTCTCCGCGTCATCGAGGGTGTTCGCGGATCGGTCGAGTTCGACGTGGAGATCGTGCCGCGCTACGACTACGGCGAGATCGACGCCTGGATCCGCAAGCACGGGCCCAACGTCTACTCGGCGATCGGCGGCGACGACGGGCTGGTGGTCTCTGGTGACCTCGAGCTCGAGGCGGGCGAGCACGATCTGCGCGGCCGCTGCACCGTCAGTGCCTCGGAGCGCGTCCGGATCGCCGCCGCCTATGAGGACCCGGCCACCATCGAGAAGCTCGACCACGGATCGCCCGCTCCGGAGGAACTTGATCGCGCCCTGGACGACACCGTCGCCTTCTGGGAGGAGTGGGCCTTCGGCCTCTCGGTGTCGAGCGAGCAGATCGAGACGCTCCGCTCCGCGCTGACGCTGAAGGCGCTGATCTACGATCGCACCGGGGCCCTCGTGGCCGCGCCCACCACCTCCCTGCCGGAAGTCGAGGGTGGGGAGCGGAACTTCGATTACCGCTACGCGTGGATCCGCGACTCCACGCTTGCCTCGGGCTCGCTCGCCGACCTCGGCGCCGAGGCCGAGGCCGACGCCTTCCGCCGCTTCATCGAGCGGAGCTCGGCCGGCAACGCCGACGACCTGCAGATCCTCTACGGGATCGGGGGCGAGCGACGCCACGAGGAGCTCGAACTCGAGCTGGAGGGCTACGGGGGCGCGCGTCCCGTGCGGATCGGCAATGAGGCCTCCACGCAGGTCCAGCTCGACGCCCTCGGCCAGCTCATTGAGCAGAGCTGGCGCTGGTATCAGCGCGGACACGAGCCCGACGACGATTACTGGCGGTTCATCGTCGATCTCGCGGACACGGCCGCGGCGGGCTGGAAGGAGCCCGATCGAGGGATCTGGGAGTGGCGCGGCGGCCGCAGGCACTTCGTCCACTCCAAGGTGCACTGCTGGGCCGCGCTCGACCGGGCCCTGGCTCTCGCCAAGGAGTGCATGCGAAAGGCGCCGGAGCGCCGCTGGCGCGAGGCGCGGGACGAGATCCGCCGGGCGATCGAGCGCCGCGGCTACGACTCCGAGCGCGGCGTCTTCGTCCAGGTCTTCGACGGGAAGGCGCTCGACGCCGCCCTCCTCCGCCTCCCGGCGGTCGGCTTCGTCGACTACGAGGACGAGCGGATGATCAGGACCGCCGATGCCATCCGCGAGGAGCTCGACGCCGACGGCCTGATCTACCGCTACCGGGCCAAGGACGGCTTCAAGGGCGACGAGGGCGCGTTTCTTCCCTGCTCCTTCTGGCTCGCCGAGGTGCTGGCGAATCAGTCCCGCGTCGACCAGGCCCGCGAGGTCTTCGACCGGGCGGTGGCGACGGCGAACGGACTCGGCCTCTTCTCCGAGGAGCACGACCCGGAGAAGGGGAGGACGCTCGGCAACTTCCCGCAGGCGCTGACGCACCTGTCCCACATCGAGGCCTCGCTCGCGATCGAGCGGGCGACTGAGGCGCTGACTCGAAGCTAGATGGGCTGGGGCCTCACTTCAGCCGCCAGGTCTCGTTCTGGCAGCGCGGGCAGACCGGGAGGTTGACCACGCCCTTCGAGACGACGTAGCGGTAGTCGCAGTTGCGGCAGAGGAACGTCCCGGGGGTCACGGTCTCCCCGGAGACCAGCGGCCCGCCGCGGGAGTACCCCTTCTTCACCGGCGCGCCCTCGAAATCGCGACGCCCGCGCCGATCGCCGCGGCCACCGCCCCAGCCACCTTCGCGGTCTTCGGCAGGCCGCCGTTCAGGACCACGTCCGGATAGGCCTCCTCCGGATGCGTGCCGGCCACGCCGGCCGGCCCGTGGTCCAGCGCCATCTCGAGCAGCTGGGCCGTGTGCAGCGCCCGGCGCTCGCTGAGCTCCTCGATCTGCGTCTTGCAGGAGAACCCATCGGCCACGATCAGCGTCGACTCGCCGGCCTCGCGCACGGCGGGCAGGAGCCGCTGCTCGGCGATGTCCACGGAGATCTCGTGGTGGCCGTTCTCGAAGCCGAAGGAGCCGGCGAGCCCGCAGCAGCCGGAGTCGAGGATCTCGAAGTCGAGGCCCATGCGCTCGTACAGCTTCCGCTCCGCGTCCATCCCCACCGTCGCCTCCTGATGGCAGTGGCCGTGCACGATCGCCCTGCGGTCGAGCTTCGGGACGTCCCAGTCCGAGGCGTGCTCCTGGAGGAACTCGCTGAGCGTCAGCACCAGGCCCTCGAGCCGCTTCGCGTCGAGGTCCTTCGGCAGCAGGCCCGGAAGCTCGTCGCGGAAGGCGGCGACGCAGCTCGGCTCGAGCCCGACGATCGGAACGCCGGCGCGCAGCTGGGGGCGCAGCTCCCGCAGCATCCGCCGCCAGAAGAGCTTGGCGGTGTCGAGCATGCCGTAGTCGTAGAGCGGGCGGCCGCAGCAGAGCGCGGCCTGGGGGACCACGACGCGGTAGCCGGCGGCCTCGAGCACGCGCGTCGCGGCCTTCATCGGCTCCGGGTGCAGGAAGTTGTTGAAGGTGTCCGGGAAGAGGACCACCGGGTCGGCGTTCGGGTTCGCCTCCCCCCTGCCCTTGAACCACGACTTGAAGGTCTCGGGGGCGAAGCGGGGCATCTCGCGCTTCGGGCTGATCCCGCCCAGCCGCTTCACGACCCGGGAGAGGCCGGGCGCCGAGGTGACGAAGTTGGCGAGGCGCGGAACGTGCTGGGCGAGCCGCGCGTGCAGCATGATCAGGCCCATCGTGTAGGCCTGTGGCGGCCGCAGCCTGCGCTTGTAGTAGCCGGAGAGGAACTCGGCCTTGTAGGTCGCCATGTCCACGTTCACCGGGCAGTCGCCCTTACAGCCCTTGCAGGAGAGGCAGAGGTCGAGGGCCTCGTGGACCTCTTCCGAGCGGAAGCCGTCCGTGATCACGTCCCCCTCGAGCATCTCGTAGAGGATCCGGGCGCGACCGCGGGTGGTGTGCATCTCCTCCTTGGTCGCCATGTAGCTCGGGCACATCGTGCCGCTGTCGGTCTCGCGGCACTTGCCGACGCCGACGCAGCGGAGCGCGGCGTGCGCGAAGCTGCCGTCGTCCTCCGGGTAGGCGAAGTGAACCTTCGGCTCCGCCGGCGCGTAGTCGGCGCCGAGCTTGAGGTTGGAGATGATCGGATAGGGATCGACGACCTTGTGGGGGTTCATCCGGTTGTCCGGGTCCCAGATCGCCTTCATCTGCCGGAAGGCCTTGGTGAGCTGCTCGCCGTACATCTTCGGCAGCAGCTCCGCCCGCTGCTGGCCGTCGCCGTGCTCGCCGGAGAGGGAGCCCCCGTAGGAGACGACGAGGTCGGCCGCCTCGTCGAGGTAGCTGCGCCAGTTGCGCAGGCCCTCCGCGGTCTTCAAGTCGAAATCGATCCGGCAATGCACGCAGCCGTCGCCGAAGTGCCCGTACAGCGCCGCCGTGTAGCCGTGTCGCTCGAGCAGCTTCTTGAAGTCGCGGAGGTAATCCCCGAGCCGGTCCGGGGGGACGGCGCTGTCCTCCCAGCCGGGCCAGGAGTCCCTGCGACCCGGGACGTACGCGGTGGCGCCCAGCCCCGCCTCCCGCACCTGCCAGACCTTCTGCTCCTCGTCAGGGTCCTCGTAGAGCTTCATCGAGGGCGCGTTCAAGTCCTTCTCGAGCCGCTTCATGCAGTCGCGCGCGCGCTCGTCCGCCTCCTCCTCGGTGTCCCCGCCGAACTCGACCAAGAGCCAGCCGGCGCCGTCGGGCAGCATCGGCAGCTCCGACTCGTGCATCCCCTTGGAGTGCATGTCGTCGACGAGCTGCTCGTCGATCCCCTCGAGCCCGACCGGCCCGTACTCGAGGACCTCCGGGACGTGGTCGGCGGCCTTGAAGATCTCGTCATAGCCGAGCACGAGCAGCGAGCGGTTCGGCGGGCTGTGCACCAGGCGGACCGTCGCCTCGAGGACTGTCGCGAGCGTCCCCTCGGAGCCCACCAGGGCGCGGGCGACATTGAATCCCTTCTCCGGCAGCAGCTCGTCGAGGTTGTAGCCCGACACCCGGCGCGGGATGTCCGGAAAGCGGGCCCGGATCTCGTCGGCGTAGCGGTCGCGCAGGTCCCTCATCCGGCGATAGATCTCCCCCCTTCGGCCGCCCTCCGCGATGATCCGCTCGAGCTCCTCCTCTGAGGTCGGGCCGACTCTCATGCGGACCCCGTCGTAGGTGACGATCTCGAGCTCCTCGACGTTGTCGGAGGTGCGGCCCGCCATCACGGAGTGGACGCCGCACGAGTTGTTCCCGATCATCCCGCCGAAGGTCGCGTACTCGTGCGTGGAGGTGTCCGGGGCGAAGGTCAGGTTGAACCGCTCCTCGGTCGCATCCGCGAGCTGATCGCGGATCACGCCCGGCTCGACCCGGGCCACCCCCCTTTCGGGGTCGATCTCCACGATCCGGCGCAGGCGCTTGGAGACGTCGATCACCACGGCCTGGTTGGTGGTCTCCCCGGAGAGGCTGGTCGCGCAGCCGCGGGGGAGGACCGGGGCACGGTGCTGGTGGCAGACCGCGATGGCAGCCGGGATCTCGTCCGGTGTCTCCGGGACCACGACGCCGAGCGGATGCTGCCGGTAGTTCGAGCTGTCATGCGAGTAGATCGCGCGGCTCCCGGCGTCGAAGCGCACCTCCCCGCGCACGGCCTTGCGAAGGTCGCGCTCGAGCGCCTTGACGTCGATCTGATCGATGCCCTCCGGGCCGATCAGGCCGTGACCGAGGCCGCGCGGCTCGCGACTCTCCCGCCAGGCGGCGATCCTCGGAGAGACTCCCCGCCCCTCGATCGCGGGATCGACCCCCTCCGGACTATCCGTCGCTGTGCCCATGCTCACTCCTTGCGGAAGCGGGACGCCTCGGGGCGGAGGTCGAGGCCCAGCCCCGGGCGGCGCTCGTCCGGCGTCAGACAGCCCCCCGCCGGCTCGAGCGCTCCCTCGAAGAGCATCGACTCGATCCGGACGTGGTCATGGAAGTACTCGAGGTGCTTCAGCGACTCCATCGCGCAGCAGGCGTGCGCCGAGATCGCCGGCGCGCAGTGCGCCGAGAACGGGACGCCGTGGGCGCGGCAGAGGCCGTCGATTCGCAGCAGCTCCGTGAGGCCGCCACAGCGGGTCACGTCGGACTGCAGCACGTCGACCGCGCCGTCGGCCAGCAGGCGCT
>DATBHQ010000174.1:0-3169 GCA_036557385.1 Solirubrobacterales bacterium
CGCGTCGAGGATCTCGGCCTCGGTGACGCCGTCGGCGCCGGCCTCGACCATCAGGATCGCCTCGTCGGTCCCCGACACGATCAGGTCCATGTCGAGGTCCTCGAGCCGCTCCTCCTCCGGGTTGACGACGAAGTCGCCGTCCAGCTTTCCGATCCGCACAGCACCGACGTGCTTGGCGACCGGGATATCCGAGATCGCGAGCGCGGCGGAGGCGCCGTTCATCGCGAGGATGTCGTAGGGGTGGACGTGGTCCACGGACATCGGCTGGGAGACCAGCTGGGTCTCGCGGTGCCAGCCCTTCGGGAAGAGGGGGCGAATGGGACGGTCGATCATGCGTGCGGTCAGGGTGGCCTTCTCGCCAGCCCTGGCCTCGCGCCTGAAGAAGGAGCCGGGGATCTTGCCCGCGGCGTAGTGCTTCTCCTCCACGTCGACGGTCAGCGGGAGGAAATCGACGTCGCGGTCATTGCCCGCCGTCGCGGTGTTCAGCACCATCGTGTCGCCGGAGCGAACGACGACGGCGCCGCTCGCCTGACGGGCGAGCTTTCCGGTCTCGAAGGAGATCTCCTCCCCGCCTACCTCAACCGAGACGCGGGTCACGTCAAACATGCTCATAGGTTGTACTTCCCTTCCGGCCGCCCGGTTGGCGACCGCTTTTGGCTTCAGAACTCTCGTTCTCTGTCCGGAGGATGGTAGCGGGCGTCACCCGACCAGCCCACGCAGCCTCTCGAGCAGATCTCCCTGCACCGGCCGCCCATCGACGAAGGCCGTCGGGGTTCCGCCGACGCCCGCCCGGATGCCGCTGGTGAAGTCGCGCTCGATCCGGGCCCGGACCGCGTCGGAGCGACGATCGTCGTTGAACCGGCCCAGATCCAGCCCGAAGCGCTCGGCCCGCTCCCAGAGGTGCGGGTCGTCGACCCGCCCGCGCTCGGCGTAGAGCGAATCGCACATCTCCCAGAAGGCGCCCTGCACGCCGGAGGCCTCGGCGGCGGCATGCAGCGCCGGCGCACGGGGGTGCTTGGAGGCCATCGGGAAATGCCGAAAGCAGATCCGCAGCGGGAGCTCCCTGAGGCGCGCCCAGGTGGCGGCGCAGTAGGGACAGGCGAAGTCGGCGTAGACGATCGCCTCGGTCCCCTGCCCGTCGACGTGGTCGTCCTCGCCGACCGGCGGCACGGAAGCGCTGGTGAGCTCAGCCATCGTCGAGCCCCGCCTCGTGCCGCGCGTCCGCCTCGTCGACGAAGCCGTGGAACTCCACCAGCAGGTTGTCCTCGTCGTAGCGGTAGATCTGGTGGAAGGGCGCCTCGAATTCGAGCCCCTCGCGGGCCTTGGCCCTGAAGGTGAGCTCGACGTAGACCTGCCCCGGCCGCTCGTCGATCACCCGGGCGAGCTCGAGCGAGTTCTCCTCCCAGGCCTCGTTGAACGTCTTGAAGAACCGCCGTACTCCGTCGTGCCCCTTGTAGACGGACTCCATGTCGGGAAAGAAGGGCTCGACCCGCCAGACCACGTCCGGGTGGGCCAGGCCGAGGGCCGCCTCGTAGTCGGCCGCGTTCCACGCGTCCAGCCCCGCCCGCAGACTCTGCAGCTGCTGGCCCTCGGCCACTAGGCCGCGAGCGCGTCGAAGATCAGGTTGGCACCGGGAATCTCCAGCGGCGTCGGTGAGGCGTGCGACCAGCGCACTATGCCCTCCTCGTCGATCAGGACGAGCGAGCGGTTGGCGTGGTCGACCTCGTCGATCCAGGCGCCGTAGGCGCGGCAGACCTCCCCCTTCGGGTTGAAGTCGGCCAGCAGCGGCATGGTCAGGTTGCGGTGCTTGCGGAAGGCATGGTGGGCAAAGCTGGAGTCGACGCTGATCCCGACCAGGCTCGCGCCCTGAGCCTCGATCTGGCCCAGCACCTCCTGGTAGAGGCTGAGCTGGTCGGAGCAGACCGGGCTGAAATCGAGCGGATAGAAGACCAGCACCAGCTTGCGGCCCGCGAAGTCCGAGAGCGAAACCTGCTTGCCGTCGTGGTCCGGGAGGGAGAAGTCCGGAGCTTTCGAGCCCGGCTCGATCACCGCTGCCAGATCTACCGACGGAGGCCCAGCTCCGCGACCAGCGAGCGGTAGCGATCGAGATCGTTGCGCTCGAGGTAACGGAGGATGCGGCGGCGCTTCCCGACCATCTTCAGCAGGCCGCGACGCGAGTGATGGTCCTTGCTGTGGGCCCGCAGGTGCTCGGTGAGCTCGTTGATGCGCTCGGTGAGCAGCGCGACCTGCACCTCGGCGGACCCGGTGTCCTCGCCCGACCGGCCGTACTTGCCGATCAGCTCCTGCTTTCTGTCCTTGGTCAGCGGCATCGGCGCAACAGGGTAGCGACTAGTTGCCGCCCGATTCGTACTTGGCGAGGATCTTCCGAGCATCGGCGACGTCGTTGTGCATCTGGGCGATCAGGTCCTCGACGCTCGGGAACCGCTTCTCCCCCCGCAGCCGGCCGACGAACGCGACACGCAGGTTCTGCCCGTAGAGATCGCCGTCGAAGTCGAGCAGGTAGGACTCGATCAGCAGCCCCCTGCCGGTCTCGAAGGTGGGCCTGATCCCGACGTTGACGGCCGCCTGGTGCCCATTGGCGAAGGCGGCGTAGACGCCGTGGCCGGGGACGACCAGGTGGTCGTCCGGGACGAGGTTGGCGGTCGGAAAGCCGAGCTCGCGCCCGCGGCGATCGCCCTCGGCCACCCTCCCCTCGACCATGAAGGGGGCGCCGAGGCAGCGCATCGCGGCGTCGACCTCCCCCGCCGCGACCAGGGCCCTGACGCGGCTCGAGGAGACCGTCTCGCCGTCGACCTCGACCAGGGGGACGATGCGCGTCTCGAACTCATCTCTCCCGGCGAGCATCTCGGGCGTGCCCTTGGCCTTGGCGCCGAAGCGGAAGTTCTCTCCGACGGACACCCTCCTCGCGCCGAGCCTCTCGACGAGGATCCTGGAGATGAACTCCTCCGCGGGGATCTTCATGAACTCCGTGTCGAAGGGGATCACGACCAGCTCGTCGACCCCGAGCCCGTCGATCACGTCGCGCTTCACGTCGAAGGGCATGATCAGCTTCGGCGCCGCGTCGGGATTGATCACCGAGAGCGGGTGCGGGTCGAAGGTGAGGACCGTGTCGGCATCGTCGATCACGGCCTGGTGCCCCTTGTGGACG
>DATBHQ010000175.1:0-7349 GCA_036557385.1 Solirubrobacterales bacterium
CTGGGGCACATAGGAAAGGTTCGCGGTTGATTCGGCGGCGGTGTTTGTGGCCGCCGTATATGTGGGCCGTCCCACTATGCGATGCGTCGCCGTTGCCACCTCAGCCTCCTCGCTCGTCCTCTGAGAGGTTCTCCGCCACTCCCGAGACCTCCTCCGCCATCTCCTTCTCGTAGGCGGCCCAGGCCTTCGCGTTCCAGATCTCGAACCACTCGTCGGAGCCGACGATCACGCACGGCCCCTCCCCCAGGTCCGCGTGCTCGACCAGCTTCTTGGGCAGCCGGATGCGGCCCGCCGAGTCGAGCGTGTCGTCGAAGGCGCCGCCGTGGAAGTGGCGTCGCATCATCCGGCCCTGCCGGCCGAGCGGGTTGGTCTTGCCGAGGAACTGCTGCGTGAAGCGCTCGTAGCCCGCGGGAGCGAACACCCAGACGGAGGGTTCGAGCCCCTTGGCGAGAACGACTCCATCGGCCAGCGCCGCGCGGAACCTCGACGGGACCGTGAGGCGGTCCTTCGCATCGAGGTTGTGCTCGTACTGACCGAGAAACGACAAGGTGGGCTTCCTGTAATGCGAGGGTGCTCCGCCAGGAGCAACCCGTTTGGTGATCTGAGTTGGCTCTCCGAGATTCGGAGCGGGCCGGGGTGGTGAGGTGGGAGGAGCCTCATCACCCCGGCCCTATGACCAACTCTGGTTCGCCACGCTAACCCACTCTGTCCCACTTTGCAACACATCGTGGCCGGCGGAATTCGACTCGATCCGTCGGACGGAATTGCTACCCGGCCTGCTGAGCGCCTGAAAACCGCATTCCCATGCGGTTTCCGGCGCCGCTGACGATCGCGAGATCGCGGCGCCGAGCTGCCCTCTCCTGCAAGTGCGGTTGCAGCAAGGAGGATCGGCCGCGAACCTTTCGGCCCCCTCCCCCGGCCTCACACGGCTCCGGCTCCAGCCGTTTGATCGACGGACCCCAGGATGAAAGGAAGGCGCAGATGGACTTCGAGCAGCGCTATCGGGTGATGGAGCGCCGGGACGAGAGCCACGCGGGCGAGTTCTTCACGGCGGTGACCTCCACCGGCATCTACTGCCGGCCCGGCTGCCCGGCCCGGACGCCGAAGCGCGAGAACGTGCGCTTCTACCGGACGGCCGCGGCGGCGCGGAGCGATGGCTTCCGGGCCTGCCTCCGCTGTCACCCCGACGAATACGCCTAGTCAGAATCCGGCCATGAAACGGTCGATGTTCGCCAGCAGGCCCGCGGCGATCATCAGCAGCACCGAGGGCACGAGCAGCAGCGCCACGGCCAGCTGGATCTTGGGTGCCGCGCGCGCCGCCTGCTCCTCGATCCGGCGGCGCTGGGTGCCGCGAAGCGCCGTGGCCTGCTCCCGCAGCTGATCGGCCAGGGGCGAGCCGTAGCGCCGGGACCGCTCGATCACCCCGCACATCGCCGCCACCTCGCGCACCGGGGCGCGCCGGCGAAGCGATTCGAGCGCCGCGCTCTGCGCCAGCCCGCAGGAGCTTTCCGCCGAGAGCATGGCGAGCTCACGGGCGAGCGGGCCCTCCCCCGCGCCGAGCTCCTCCAGGCCGGCGAGTGGGCTGCGCCCCGCGGCTGTTCCCACCGCGAGCAGGTCGAGCGCGTCCGGAAGGCCCGCCCGCAGCGCTCGCAGCCGGCGGCGAGCCCGATGCTCGAGCCATGCGTCCGGGCCCAGGAAGCCGGCCAGCGGAAGGGCGGCCGCGATCAGCCAGGCGAAGCGGCCCGGCGCGGCCGGCGCCAGCAGGAGCGCCCAGAGTCCTCCCGCGAGTCCGCCTCCGGCCTTTGCGGCCAGCAGCGAGGTGACCGAGATCCGATCCGAGAGGCCCGCCCGCGCCAGCCGCGGGGAGAGTCGCAGTCGCGCATCGACCGCGCTGAGCGCCGACCAGCCCTCGAGCAAGCCTGGTCCGCAGCGCAGCGGCTCGTCGGAGTCGGCGCGCCGCGAGTCTCTGCGTCCGGCGGGCAGGAGCTGTCCCGCGGCGGCGAGCGCCAGGAGCAGCGCCATCACACCGAGAGCCACCGCGCCCGTCATTCCGGGGGCCTCCCGAGACGCCTGATCAGCGCGAACCCGAGCAGCTGGAGGCCGCCTGCAGCGACCAGCATCGCCGCCGAGGCGGGCTCCGAGACGACGCGTGAGATGAACCCGGGCTGGAGCAGCTCGGCGAAGAGCGCCGCCCCAGCGGGCAGGGCGACCACCAGCAGCCCGGTGAACCGCGCCTGGGTGGTAGCCGCACGAGCCTCGTCGTCGGCCCGATCGCGCTCCGCGGCCGCGGCCCCCACGCGGCGCATCAGCGCTGCCACGTCTCCACCGGAAACCTGCTGGCTGAGCAGCGCCATCGCCAGCGAGTCGATCCGCTCCGAGCGCAGTCTGCCGCGCATCGCGCCGAGCGCGTCCGCCGTCGAGGTCCCCAGCTCGAGGTCGGCCCCGACCCGGGCGAGCTCGGCGGCCGGCGGCCCGTCGAGGGACCCCGCGGCCGTAGCCAGGGCGCCCCGAATCGAGTGCCCGCCCGAGATCGCGTCCGCGATCGAAGCGGCGATCTCGGGGACCGACCGCTCGACGGCATGGCGGTAGCGCTCCTTCCGCCTGGCGACGATCGCGCCGACGAACCAGGGGCCCGCCGCGGCGACGACCGCCGGTGGCCCCACGCCGGTGAGCAGGACGGCGAGCGCCGCGATCCCCCCGCTGCCGAGCAGGGCCAGCCGGCGCTGTTCCTCCGGGCTCGGCACATAGCCCTCGCGCGCAACCCGGCGGAGAGGGCTGAGTGACCGGCGCATCCACGCCGCGGCCCTCGGGGCCGAGAGAATCGCCTCGCGGCTCGCGACCGCGAGCAGCCCACCGGTGAGCGCCCCGAGCGCGATCAGGCCCGTTGCGCCCACCGGCGGCCCTCCTGCTCGCTCCCCAGCCTGAACAGGCCGCGGACTCCGACCGACCCCGCGGTCCTCACCACCTCGGCCACCTCCACGACGCGCCGCGAGCCGTCGCTGAGACGCGCCAGGTGCACGACCAGGTCGAGGCCGCGCCCGAGCTGCTCGCGGATCGCCTCGTGGGGAAGTCCCACGCCGGCCATCAGCGCCAGCGTCTCGACCCGCCGGAGCGCGTCCTCCGGCGAGTTCGCATGCACGGTCGAGAGCGCTCCCTCGTGTCCGGTGTTGAGAGCCATCAACAGATCGAGCGCCTCCTCCCCCCGCACCTCGCCGATCACGATTCGATCCGGCCGCATGCGGAGCGCACCGCGCAGGAGCTCGCGGATCGTCACTCGGCCGCGGCCCTCGACGTTGGCGGGCCGGCTCTCGAGCCGGACCACGTGGGGCTGGCGAAGCCGCAGCTCCGCCGCATCCTCGATCGTGATCACGCGCTCCTCCCCGTCGATGAAGGCCGAGAGGGCGTTGAGGAGCGTGGTCTTTCCCGAGCCGGTCCCGCCGCTGACCAGGATGCTGCGACGCGCTGCCACGGCGGCGGCCAGCTCATCGTGCAGCTCGTCGGTGAGCGTGCCCAGCTCGACCAGCTCGCGCGGCCCCGGGCGCGCGGCCGAGAAGCGCCGGATCGAGATCGTCGGCCCGTCGACCGCCAGGGGCGGAATGACGACGTGGACGCGCGACCCGTCCTCGAGCCTCGCGTCGACCATCGGGCTGAGCTCGTCGACCCTGCGGCCGAGCGGCGTCAGGATGCGCTCGATCGCGTCCCGCAGAGACCCCTCGGAGGGAAAGCGGACGTCGGTTTGCTCGATCCGCCCGCCGCGCTCGACGTAGACCCGCTCATGGCCGTTCACCATCACCTCCTCCACCGCCGGATCGGCCAGCAGCTCCTCGAGCGGCCCGAGCCCCACCGCCTCGCGCAGGATCAGCTCGCTGAGTCGCTCGCGGGTGAAGGGCTCGAGGACGGCGGCGTCCTCGTCCACCAGGTCGCCCACCGACTCCTTCAGTGGGACGAGCGCCGTGGCGCCCGCCGCCGCCTGCGCCCGCCGGCGCTCGATCAGGCGGCGACGGAGCTCGCTCGCCAGCTCATCGAGATGTCTGCGGCGGACGCGTTCGTCCACCAAGAGCTAAGGGAGAAGGCGTCCCGAGTCGCCCCCGCGGCGTTCGGGGCGGCGATAGCCTGGCCCGGATGGCGGAGATCGAGGTCGTGCAGGCCGACATCACCAAGCTCGAGGTCGACGCGATCGCGAACGCGGCCAACACGGACCTGAAGCACGGCGGCGGCGTCGCCGGGGCAATCTCGCGAGCGGGCGGCCCATCGGTGCAGGCCGAGAGCGATGAGCGCGCGCCGATCGAGCTCGGTCAGGCGGTGGAGACCTCGGCGGGCGAGATGCCCAGCCGCTGGGTGATTCACGCCGCGACGATGATGCTCGGCGGGCCCACCTCGGCGGAGATCATCCGGGACGCGACCGCGAGCACCCTCGCCAAGGCCGATGAGCTCGGCGCCCGCAGCCTCGCGCTCGTGGCCTTCGGTACCGGCGTCGGCGGCTTTCCGCTGGAGGACGCCGCCCGGATCGAGGTCGAGGAGGTGCGCCGGCACCTCGAGGGGGAAAGCGGGCTCGAGCGCGTCCTCTTCGCCGTGCGGGGCGACGACGCTGAGCGGGCATTCGTCTCCGCGATGAGTTAGACGCCCGGCCCGGGTCTTACCCCCGATGGCATTCGCCCCGCCCGAGCGGCATCTGCTGCGGGCCAAGGACCTCGCCGACGCTCGCTACAGCGAGCCGATCCAGGTCACCGACATGGCCGGGGCGGCCGGGCTCTCCAGGGCCCACTTCAGCCGCGAGTTCCGCCGGGCGTTCGGCGAGTCGCCGCACCACTATCTCCTGACGCGCCGGCTGGAACGCGCCGCCTCGCTGCTCCGGATGACCGACTGGAGCGTCGCCGAGATCTGCTTCTCGGTCGGCCTCTCAAGCGTGGGCTCGTTCACCACCAGCTTCAAGCGCGCCTTCGGCGAGACGCCGACGGGGTACCGCGCGAGCCAGCCGCCTGCCGCGCTCGCCGCGCGAGTCCCGAGCTGCGTCCTGCGGACCTACCTGCGGCCACAGGCAGCACGTTTCAAGAAGACAGCCGGTTGACCCCCGGCTAGCTTGGCGTCGAACGTCAATCCGAACGAAGGAGAATCCGAAATGGCGACGATCAGGGTGTCGAGCGCGCAGCTGTGGGTCCACGACCAGGATGAGGCCCTCGACTTCTGGACCAACAAGGTCGGCTTCGAGGTCCGGTCGGACGTCTCGCTGCCCGAGCTGGGCGACTTCCGCTGGCTGGCGGTCGGCCCTCCCGGGCAGGACGACTTCGGGATCGCGCTGCTCACCATTCCCGGCCCGCCAGTCATGGACGACGAGACGCAGAAGCAGGTCGAGAGCCTGATGGCGAAGGGCTTCGCGAGCGGGATCTTCCTGACCGCCGACGATGTCCAGGCGACCTACGAGGAGCTCAAGGGCCGAGGGGTCGAGTTCACCGAGGCTCCCTCGGAGCGTCCCTACGGAATCGACTCCGAGTTCCGGGATCCCTCCGGCAACCGGATCCGGCTGGGCAAGCCGTCGGTCGGCTGACTCACTCGCGCGGCAGCAGGCGGATCTCGCGACCGGCGCTCTGCGCGGCGATCAGCGAGAGCGCCTGCTGCTCCGTCACGGCGAGGGTGGCATTCCAGGGCTCGCCCGGGCCGGCCGGTGCCGTCAGCGCCAGCAGCTTGATCGCCGTCGCGACGATATGGGCATGGGCTGAGCGCCCAAGCCCCGCCTGCCGGGAGACGACCACGTCAACCCGCCTGCCCTCCGGGGCATCGCCGCCGACGGTCAGCGCCTCCGCTCCCGCCACCGCGACCTGCACGGGACGCAGGCCGAGGCCGGGGCCGGGCGCGGGTGGCCGCTTGGGCCGGGGCAGCAGCAGCTGCGCACCGAGCACATAGGAGCCGGCCGGGATCGTCGCCCCAGGGGCGCGACCGAGCGCGTCCACCGGCCGCGTCAATGCCCCCGGCGGCACGAAGCTCGCCGGCACCCGCCTCACGTCGAGCGCCGCTCTGGCCCGCTCCGCCCCGATCGGCTCCCCGGCCGCGAGCTCCGAGGTCGCGACCACGACGGGGTGCAGGGGCCCGTAGCGGGCCTCGAGGCGGGAGCGGTAGCGGCCGGCGACGCTTGCGGCGAGCAATGCGCAGACCAACGCGGCGGCCAGGAAGAGCGCCGCCCGAGCGCGGCGGCTCACGCCGCCAGCACGGGTGCCCGTCCGGGATCCGCGAGGGGAAGCTCGAGCGCGGCGACGCACCCGTCCACCCCCTGACAGAGCGCGAACCGGCCGCCGTGCGCGCCGGCCACCTCCGCGACGATGTCCCTGCCATGCCCTCGCCTCGGATCGTCCCGGCCTGTCGCCGGACCGAGGCGGCTCGGCGTCCTGCCGGGCCGGACGCCGTTGGCGATCGTGATCCTGATGCGCCCAGCCACCCGCGCGCCGGTGACGATCACCGGCGGGCCGCCGTGCTCGACCGCATTCGCGAGCAGATTGTCCAGGGCACGGGCCAGACGGGCCGGGTCCCCCTCGATCCATGCGGGACCGGCGTCCCAGTAGACGCGGATCCCGCCCGCCTGGGCGGTCTGCGGGCGCCAGCGCTCCAGGCAGGCGAGCAGCGAGTCACGGCAGGAGAAGCGCCGCGGCGAGAGCCCGGGCTCGCCGCCGTTGACGGCTCCATCCAGATCGTGCAGCGCGCTGGTCGCGAGCTCGAGCAATCCCCGGCGGCTGGCGACGGGCGGGGCCGCCGCAGGACGGCCGCCGTCCTCGAGCAGCAGGAGAGCCTGGAGGGGCCGCCGGAGGTCGTGAAGGGCACGGTTCAGCGCCCGCCTGTGGGCGCGGGTGATCATCCGTCAGCCCTCCACCAGCCTGTAGCCGACGCCCCAGCAGTTGCGCACGTAGCGGGTTCCGTCGGGGTCGAGCTTGCGCCGCAGGCGGCTCGCGTGTGAGTCCAGCGTGCGCGTCCGCCCCTTCGAGCGGAACCCCCAGACGTCACGGAGGAGCTCGTCCTTGGTGAAGACCCTGTGGGGCTCAGCCGCCAGCGTCCGCAGGAGCGAGAACTCCTTGTTGGCGAGCTGGACCTCCCGGCCGCCGACGTCCACCCGGCGCGTGACGGGATCGACGGTCAGGTCTCCCACCCGAAGCGGCCCTCGCCTGCCGCCGTTGCGCCGCCGCAGCACCGCCGCCACACGCGCGAGCAGCTCCGGGTAGTGGAAGGGCTTCGCCAGATAGTCGTCGGCCCCTGCCTCGAAGCCCCGCAACCGGTCGGCATCGCTCGTTCGGCCGGAGAGGACCAGGACCGGCAGCTCCGGGTCGAAGCGCTCTCCCGCACCGCGGATCTCACGCAGCACGTCG
>DATBHQ010000176.1:0-3616 GCA_036557385.1 Solirubrobacterales bacterium
CCCGGCCGGTTCCGGGTGAAGAACCCGATCGACATCCCCTGGAGGTGGGTGAAGATCCTGATCCGCAGGTCCTGCAGCGCCCGCTCGCCCACCCAGCCGACCAGATACGTCTGCGCGTAGCCCGTGCCCCAGCCGATGAGCGCGGCGCCGAGGAAGCCCGCGATGATCAGCAGGAGGGCGGTCGAGTCGCCGTTCAGCGAGACCTGGATCGCCTTCCCGACCAGGAACGGGGGTGCGAGGGTCGCCACGGTGGAGAGCACGAGCGCCGCCAGCATCATCAGCACCTGGCGGCGGTAGGGCCGCAGCAGCGAGAACAGCCACCGCACCTTGCGCCAGCGATCGTCCTTGCCGCGGATCAGCCGCCACAGCGAGCGAAACAGAGCGAAGAAGTTCTGGGTCCCGTTCCCCTCGTTCACAGCTTCGCCAGCTCCTCCCGCTCCTCGAGGTCCCGCTGGAGGTAGACCGAGTCCTCGAGCCCCTTCTCCGCGATCTCCTCGTACAGCGGGCAGCGCTCGAGCAGCTCCTCGTGCGTACCCCGGTCCACGATCCGGCCGCGGTCCAGCACCACGATCTCGTCGGCGAGCGAGATGGTGGAGAGGCGGTGGGCGACGATGAACGTCGTCCTCCCGCTCATCGCCTCCCGCAGCCCGGCCTTGATCCGGGCCTCGGTCCGCGCGTCCACCGAGGAGGTCGCGTCGTCGAGGATCAGGATCCGCGGCTCGGCCAGCAGCGCCCGGGCGATCGCCACCCGCTGCCTCTGGCCGCCGGAGAGGGTCAGTCCCCGCTCCCCGACGATCGTGTCGTAGCCCTCCGGCAGCGCCGAGATGAAGTCATGCGCCTGCGCGCGCCTGGCGGCGGCCTCGATCTCCTCCAGCGTCGCATCCGGCTGCGCGTAGGCGATGTTGGCCGCGACGGTGTCGGAGAACAGGAAGCTGTCATCCGCGACGAACGCGATCTCATTGCGCAGAGAGGCGAGGTCGACTCCCTTGATGTCGGCGCCGTCGATCACGACCCGGCCCTCGCTCGGGTCATAGAGCCGGGCGAGCAGCCCGACCAGGCTGGTCTTCCCGGAGGCGGTCGGGCCCACCAGCGCGACCGTGCGCCCGGCCTCCACCTCGAGATCGATGCCGGTCAGCGCGGGCTCGGAGCCGTCGTAGCGCAGCGTCACCCGCTGGAGCGACACCCGCCCGCGACCCTCGGGCAGCGGCGGCGCATCCGGCGCGCTCTCCATCGACGGCTCGCGGTCGAGGATCTCGAACATCCGGTTTCCCGACGCGACGGCGCGCTGCGCCATGCTCAGCGACATGCCGAGCCAGCGGACCGGCCCCGAGAGCATCACCACGTAGAGGTAGAAGGCGGTCAGGTGGCCGATGTTGGTGTGGCCGTGGATCACCTGGAGCCCGCCGACGAGGAGCACGGCGGCCAGCCCGAGGCTCGGCAGGAAGCCCATCAGCGGCGTATAGAAGGCCTGCAGCCGAGTCGAGACCATGCTCTGCTCGAAAACGCGGTTGACGGAGTGCGTGAAGCGACCGAGCACGTGCCGCTCGCGAGCGAACGCCTTCACGATCCTGATCCCCGAGATGTTCTCCTCCGCATTCGCGGTCACCTCGCCGACGCGCTGCTGCACCTCCTGCTCGGCGGGCCGGTTGCGGCGGCTGTAGCGCGTGGCGGTCACCACCAGGAAGGGCACCGGTGCCAGCGCGAGCAGCGCCAGGACCGGGTCGAGCACGAACATCGCGATCGCCGCGAACAGGATCGTGAGGGCGCTCTGGCTCACCCAGATCAGCCCGTAACCGAGGAAGAAGCGGATCGACTGCAGATCGACGGTCGCCCGGGACATCAGCTGGCCGGTCTGCTGGCGATCGAAGAAGGCCAGCTCGAGCTTCTGGAGGTGCTCGTAGAAGACCTGGCGCAGGTCGAACTCGACCGCCAGCGAGACCTTGCCGGCGATCAGCCGCCGGCCCACCGTCAGCGCGAGCCGCAGGATGCCGGCCCCCAGGAGGGCGAGGGCAAGCGGCAGGATGTCGTCCCGGTGCTCGGCCTTGATCGCGTTGACGGCGGCGCCCGTGAGCAGCGGGATCAGCACGGTCATCCCCATCGCCATCCAGGCGAGCAGGAGGGAGACGATGAGCGGACGGCGATATGGACGCAGGAAGCCGAGCAGGCGCCGGAAGGTGGCCATCCCCTAACTATAGAAAGTGAAGTGAGGGCCGCCTGGCAGACGGCCGCCGACCGCTCGCTACCCTCCGGCCAGTGCTCAGAGAGATCATCAGCTGGCCGATCTCGATGGCCCGCACGGCGATAGACCTGCCCCGCTCGATGGAGCGCAGCATCCGCGAGGCCAACGAGCTGATGGAGGTCTCGCGCGAGCAGCTCGAGGTGATGCGCCGGCAGGCGGATGAGGCGCTCGAGCAGGCGGAGCGGATGAACGAGCTGCTCGGGCGCGTGGTCCGGCTGACCGAGCCCCTCGAGCGGGCGCAGCGCGGCGCGGAGTTCGCCGCCGAGGGGCTCAAGCGGGCGATCTTCGGCCCCGAGGAGGCGGCACGGGCATCGATCGACGCCGAGGTGATCGCGGAGGAGAGGGCACTGGCGGACGAACCGGAGGCTCCTGCCGGGCAGGAGGCGCCGGCATCGCCCCCGGATCCCTCGCCGGAGCGGTGAGGAGCCCCGACGCCGGGCTCTGCGATCGCTGCCGCCATCAGCGCCTGATCAAGAACACCCGTGGCTCGGTCTTCTCCCTCTGCGAGCGCTCCCGTACGGACCCGGACTTCCCCCGCTACCCGCGCCTGCCGGTCGAGAGTTGCCGCGGTTTTCAGGAACGGGCGGTGGGTAATGGCTGAGCGAGCGGAGATGTGGAGAGGCAACCGGAAGGCCGCTGGGGCGGCTGTGGCACTCGTCCTGACGGCCATCGGCGCGTCGGGCTGCGGCTCCGGCGGAGAGACCACCACGCGGCCCGCCCCTCCGCCGCTCTCGGCCGCTACGGCGGATCGCCTGGCGAAGCTGAGCGACCGGATCGCCAGCAACCTCGATGACGGCCTGACCTGCGATGCCGCCTACGCCGCCGACCAGCTGAAGGACGCGGTCAACCACGCCGACCTGGCCTCGACGCTCCGCCCGGGCGTGGAGGAGGTGGCGACCCAGCTCGTCAACGAGGTCAACTGCCCGCCGCCTCCGCCCCCGCCCGAGCCGGAGAAGAAGCCGAAGAAGCCAAAGAAGGACGAGGGCGACGAGCACGGTCAGGGCACCGGGGACGGCCATGGCGACGAGCACGGGCCCGGGGGGGACAACAAGCCAGGGCACCCTGGACACGGCGGCTTCGTCCCTCCTGGGCAGGCGAAGCTCAAGGGGGAGGGGGACGGGCAATGAGCCGCCGCCTCGCCGGCGACCGCTACGAGCTGGAGGACCGGCTCGGCCACGGCGGGATGGCGACCGTCTATCGCGCCCGCGACCTGAAGCTCGACCGCGAGGTCGCCATCAAGCTGCTCGCCGACAACTTCGCCGGGGACGACGAGGTCCGCAGTCGCTTCTCACGTGAGGCGCGCCTTGCCGCCAGGCTCGACCATCCCAACGTCGTCCAGGTCTTCGACGTGGGCGAGGACGAGGACCGCCCCTTCAT
>DATBHQ010000177.1:0-21319 GCA_036557385.1 Solirubrobacterales bacterium
GGCGGCTAGCGGGAGGATGTCGCAGACGTCCTCGGGGAGGTGCATGCGGCGGGCGATCTCCTCGCAGTAGGCGCCCATCCGCGAGAGGTGGTGCCCGGTCACCTGATCCCGCATCTCGACGGCGAGGCTGAGCTTGTGCACCGTCTCGAGGCGCGAGCGCTCCAGCGACTCCTCGGAGCGGCGGAGCAGCCCGCGGACGTGCTCGGTCTCGAGGCTCTTGGTGATCACGTCCTGCTCGAACTCGCGCTGATAGGCGCGTGACTGCTGCTCGAGCTGGCGGCGCCGCAGGGCGTTGCTGACGGTGATCAGCAGGTCGCCGCGCCGGTAGGGCTTCACCAGGTAGCCGTAGGCCCCCAGCTCGAAGGCGCGGTCGGCGAGCTTGGTGGAGTCCTCGCCGGTGACCATGACGACGGCGAGGTCGTCGTCCTCCCTGGAGAGCAGCGACTGAATCAGGTCGATTCCCGACTCACCCGGCAGGTGGATGTCGCAGAGCAGCAGGTCGATCCGCCCGCCCATCAGCTTCGCCCTCGCCTCGTTGGCGTCTGCGCCGAACTCGACCTCGTAGTGCGACTGGAGGATGCGGCCGGCCACGGCCCGCGCAGCATGCTCGCCATCTACCACCAGCACGCCGGATGGCATCGGCTCAGCCCACCCGGCGTTCGTCGAGCAGCGAGCGCACCTCGCCCAGGAGGTCCCGTCGCGAGAAGGGCTTCTCGAGCAGCGGTGCCTCGGCCAGCGCTCTGCGGTCCTCCGGCGCCATCGGGCTCGTGTAGCCGGACATCATCAGGACCGGCAGCTCGGGCCTCAGCTGCCGCGCGCGCTGCGCCAGCTCGACGCCGCGCATGCCCGGCATGACCACATCGGAGATCAGCAGGTCGTAGTCCCTTCTCGGATCCTCGAGCAGGCGGACGGCCTCGGCCCCGCGGTCCGCCGGCGTCACGAGATAGCCGCCCTCCGTCAGGATCCGCTTGGCGAGCGCCCGAACCGTGTCGTCGTCCTCGACCAGGAGAACGCTCTCGCCCCGGCCCGTGAAGTCGACGGCGATCTGCCCGGGCGCCGCCGCGGCCTCCGAGTCGACCGCCGGAAGATGGACCCGGAATACCGTCCCCTCACCGGGTTCGCTGTAGAGGCTGATCTGCCCGCCCGCGGCGGTGACTATCCCGTAGACGGTGGCCAGCCCCAGGCCGGTCCCCTCCCCCTTGTGCTTGGTCGAGAAGAACGGCTCGAAGACCCGCGCCGCCACGTCCGGCTCCATGCCGGTCCCGTTGTCCGCGACCGTCAGCCTCACGTAGCGCCCCGGCGAGACGTCGGGGTGCTCCTGGAGGAAGTCACGGTCCAGCTCCACCTCGCTGGTCTCGATAACCAGGCGCCCGCCGTCCGGCATCGCATCACGGGCGTTGACGGCGAGGTTGACGAGCACCTGCTCGACCTGGCCGGGGTCCGCGAGCACCGCGGGCACGTCTCGGGAGAGGTCGACGACCAGCTCGACCTGCTCGCCGAGGGTCCGCCCCAGCAGCCGCTCGATGTCCCGGACGACCTCGTTGAGGTGGACCGGCGCCGGCTTGGTGATCTCCCGGCGGCTGAAGATGAGCAGCTGGCGGGTCAGGTCGGTAGCCCGCTCCGCCGCCTTCCGGATCTCGACCACGTCGGTGTGGGCCGTGGTGCCCTGCTCGAGCTCGTCGGCGACGAAGTCGGCGTAGTTGAGGATCACCCCCAGCAGGTTGTTGAAGTCGTGGGCCACGCCGCCGGCGAGCTGGCCGAGACTCTCGAGCCGGCGGGACTGGGCGATCCGGGCTTCGCGGTTGGCGCGGGCGAGCTCCTCGTCCCGGCGCCGCTCGGACTCCTTCGCCTCGCTCAGGTCGTGCACCACCACGATCGCGGTGGTCCCCTCCCCCGTGCCGATCGGCGAGACCGCCATGTCGAGCGGGAACTCGGACCCGTTGCGGCGCAGCCCGTGGAACTCGAGCCCGGTGCCGAGGCCGCGGGTCGTCGGCTCCTCGAAGTAGCGCTGGCGCTGGGCGAAGTGCTCGTCGCGGTGGCGCGCGGGGACCAGCATCTCGACCGGCTCGCCGATCAGCTCGTCGCGGCGGTAGCCGAAGATCCGCTCCGACTCGCGGTTGACGAGGAGGATCGCGCCGTCCCCGGCGACGGCTACCACCGCGTCCGGGATCGATTCGAGCAGGTGCTCCGGGAGCCGATCGCCGAAGGGGCCGGCGCCGGCCTCGCCTCGGTCGGTGCGCTCTCGGACGCTGGTTTGCGGATGACTGCCCGTCAATTGTCCTCCGACCTAGCGTTTCCCCCCGGGCCGCCTGCCCGGGCAGGTCCCTGTCCGAAGGTAGCTCGCACGTCGTGCGAAGTCACTTCCGTGGACAGAGGTACTAAGTATCCGGTAGATGCCAGTCTCCCGATCGCCGTCGGCGTGCGTGCAACGACCCGACCAGCGTCAGGCCGAGCGGGGCTGCCGTAGGATCGGCCGATGGGCGAGGAGCTGTGCGACGTCGGGCGTGGCGTGACCCTCTGCTACGACACCTTCGGCGACCCGGACGACCCGCCGATCCTGCTGGTGATGGGGCTGGCGACGCAGATGATCGCCTGGCCGGAGGAGTTCTGCGAGGCGCTCGCCGAGCGCTCATTCTGTGTCGTCCGCTTCGACAACCGCGACATCGGCCGCTCCACCCACTTCGACTTCCGGCCGCCGAGCATCATGCAGATGCTCACGCGGCGGCTCCCCGAGGAGCAGTACTCGCTCTCCGACATGGCCGAGGACACGGCGGTGCTCCTTCGCGAGCTCGACATCGCGCCCGCCCACGTGGTCGGGGCGTCGATGGGCGGGATGATCGCGCAGGTGCTCGCGGCCGAGCACCCGGAGGCGGTCCGCTCGTTGACCTCGATCATGGCCACGACCGGCAGCCGCTGGCACGGCCAGCCCGCCCTCGCCGTCTATCGCTACCTGATGCGGCCGCCTCCCCGCGATCGCGAGGGCTACATCGAGCGCTCAGCGGAGGTCTTCGGACTGGTCGGCTCGACCGGATTCGATCGCGACGAGCAGTACGTCCGCGAACGCGCGGGGCTGAGCTACGACCGGGGGTTCGACGTTCGCGCCGGCGCCCGCCAGCTCGGCGCCATCGTCGCCTCCGGTGATCGGACCAAGGCGCTGCGGCGAATCGAGGCCCCCACCCTCGTGATCCACGGCACCGTGGACAAGATGGTCCGGCCCTCCGGCGGGCGTGCGACGGCGAGGGCGATCCCGGGCGCGCGGTTGATGATGATCGAGGGCATGGGCCACGACCTCCCGCGCGGCGCCTGGCCGCAGATCCTCGACGGGATCGCGGAGCACGCGCGCGCTGCGGACGGAGCCCGAGCGCGGACCGAAGCGCGCGCCTAACTCCGCCGAACGTCCCTGGTTTGCCCGTATAGGGGGGCATGCGGGACGTTCGCGGAATTCGCCGGGGGCGAACGTCCCGCACTTGCCCCTCAAGGGGGGTATGTGGGACGCTCGGATCGCCGAGCTGGCCGGGCGCCAGTTCAATCGCATCTCGCGCGGGCAGCTCTTCGAACTCGGCCTGAGCGAGAAGGCCATCACGCACCGGGTCCTCGCGGGACGCTTGGTGGCTGTGGAGCAGGGGGTGTTTGCGATCGCGCCCGTCCTCGACGACGAGCGGGGCCGGTGGATGGGCGCCACGCTGACCGCCCCGGGCAGCGTCCTCAGCCACCTAAGCGCGGCCGGCGCCTGGGGCCTCCTGTCAGTGTCTCGGAGATTCGAGTACGTCACGCGTCCCGGCAGTGGCGGGCCTCGCCGTCATGGGGGCGTCCTCGCCTACCGCAGCTCCACCCTCGACGGTGATGTGGCGGACATCGACGGCATCCCGGTCACCACGGTGCCGCGCACCCTGCTGGACCTGTCTCGCACGGTCGGGAATGCGGCCCTCGCACGCGCGTTGCGTGAGGCCGTTCGCCTCAAACGTACGACACTTGCGGTCCTTGGCGATCGCCTCGGTGACTACCGAGGGCGTCGGGGATCGCGCCGGCTGGCGGCCACGGTGGCTCGCTACGCCGGATTGCCCCTGGAGCGCGCTCGCAGCGGAGCGGAGATCCGAGCGATGGAGGTTCTGCGTGACGCAAACCGCCCCCTTCCTCGACTGAACGCTCGCGTCGCCGGTGAGGAGGCTGACTTGAGTTGGCCGGCCGAGAGGCTGATCATCGAGATCGACGGCGGGCCTTTTCACCTCGACGTGGGTGAGGACGCGCGCAAGCAAGGGAACTGGGAAAGAGCCGGATGGACGGTCCGCAGGCTCCCTTCGGACGATGTGTACGAGGAACCGGAGCGCCTGCTTCGCCTCGCTCCCCCGCCGAACGTCCCGGAGCACCCCCTATAGGGGCAAGCGAGGGACGTTCGAGCGGGGTTCACCTCTCGAACGTCCCGGAGCACTCCTTATAGGGGCGAGCGCGGGACGTTCGGGCGGTTAGGCCCGCAGAAGCGAGGCGTGGATCGCGCCCTCCGGGCTCGCGATCCACATCGATGAGCCATCGCGGAGCACCGCGACCACTCCCGGCATCGCCGGGTCCCGGAACTCGATCTCCACGTCGATCCGCTCCGGCTCGGGGCCCGCGGCGAGCTCCTCCTCGAGCGGCGCCCAGTAGTGCGAGTTGTTGATGTGGCGGGCCGGGTCCATCTCGGAGGCCCGGAAGGTCCAGGTCGTGCGCTCCGCATCGTCCGGCGGGTCGGGGTGGCGGCGCCGCACGTTCGCCTCGCGGCCGGCCGCGCTCGCCTCATAGGTCGAGATGAAGTCGGGCGGGAAGCGCATGGGCCGCTCGCGCTCGGGATCGAGGCACACCCAGCGCGCCACCGTCTCGACCGCGGCGCTCTCGCCCCGGATCGAGGTCCTGCGCTCCGCGGAGAAGCGGCCGATGCCGCTGCAGAAGGTGCGGAGCCGAAGCTCCTCCCCGAAGCGCGGGAAGGCCTCTACTCGGATCCGGGTCCGCCGCACGATCCACGCCCCCTGCCCCGCGAAGCCGGCGTCGATCACGTCGGCGTAGGCGACGTCCTGGAGCCAGCGCGCAATCGCGTCCAGGCGGCAGCGGCCCGCGCCGTCCGCATCGGCGATCCCGGGCCTCATCCGCTGTTCGAAGGCCCGGCCGCCCGGCCAGTCGACGATCTCGTCTACTTCAGCTCCTCCAAGGAGGAGCTCAGGCGGTCCATCATCGACCAGAGGTCCGGCATCTGATCGCGGTCGGCGACGATGCCGAAGTCCATGTGGCCGTCGTAGCTCATCACGGTCATGTTCAGGCCCATCCCGTCCGTGATCACGGAGACCGGGTACTGGGCGACCAGCTTCGCCCCGGCGCAGTAGAGCGGGAACTGCGGGCCGGGCACGTTCGAGACGACCAGGTTCCATGTCGGCCGTCCGGGCCCGGTCGAGATCGCGAAGGTCGCGCGCGCGGCCCGCGCGAACACCGCCGGCGGGATGAAGTGGTTGGTGTCCTGGAGCAGCTGCGCGGGGAGCGCGCGGTGATGCTCCTTCATCGCGGCGAGCGCGTCGTGGGTTTTCTTCAACCGCCGGACCGCGTCGGGCTCGTTGGTGAAGAGCGGGGCACTCATCAACATGATCCGGTTGCCGTAGGTGCCCATCTCCTCCCCCGTGCGAACCGAGACGGGAACCTGCACGACCAGGGGATCGGGCGGCAGGTCGTCGTGCTCGAGCAGCCAGCTGCGGACCGCCCCGGCGCAGACCGAGACGACGACGTCGTTGACGGTGCAGCGGTGCCTGTTCTTGACCGCCTTCACCTCATCGAGGTCGAGCTGGCCGAAGACGAAGCGGCGGTGCGGCGAGATCCTGCCGTTGAAGCGCGTCTTCGGCGCCTTGTAGCTCGTGTGCGCGAGCACCCCGGTCTCGCGGTTCGAGATCGGGCGCGTCAGCCGGTCCGTCACCCTGGCCACCAGGCCGGCGCCGGGCAGGGTCGAGAAGACCGGCGCCTCGTCCAGGTTCGGCAGGGCCCGCGGAAGCGAGCGGAGGACCCGGAGCGGGTAGCGCGGCAGCCCCAGCAGGCCGCGGGTGAGCATCTCCAGGTCGGTGGGCTTGCGATCAGCGCCGTTCACCTCGGGCTCCGGAAGCTCCCGCCCCTCCGGCGCCAGGTCGAAGAGCACGCCCATGATCTCGGCGCCCGAGAGCCCGTCGATCACCGCGTGATGGATCTTGGTGAGCATCGCGACGTGCCCGTCCTCGAGCCCGTGAATCAGGTAGAGCTCCCAGAGCGGCCGCGACCGGTCGAGTGGGCGCGAGACGATGCGCGCCACCTGCTCCGCCAGCTTCTCCTTCTTGGCGCCGGGCGGCAGAGCCAGCTCGCGAACGTGGAAGTCGAGGTCGAAGTCGGCGTCGTCGAGCCAGTACGGATAGTCCAGCCCGAACGGAACCTCGACCAGGCGCCAGCGCAGCGGCGGCAGCAGGGGCAGCCGTTCCTCCATCAGCGCGCAGACGTCCGGGAAGGTGAGCTCGCCGCTCGGCTTCGTGGAGGGATCGAGGATGGTCAGCCCGGCCACATGCCCCGTCTGGTTCGAGCTCTCCAGTGCCAGGAACTGCGCGTCGAGGCTGGTCAACTGGCGCATCGGCCGATCATATGGGCGTAGATTCCAGCCGTGGCAATGGGATCCCGGAGGGCATCCACAATCCTGGTCGCAGCGCTCGTGACGGCCGCGGCGGCGCTCGGGCTGGCCTCACCGGCCTCCGCCGCGCCCTATCCCGTCCGCTACGACTTCAGCCAGGGCGTCCTCGCCCAGGCTGCCAAGCCCGACTCGCCCCCGCCGGGCGCGAACGACTGGGCCTGCCGGCCGAGCGACGCCCACCCGCGGCCGGTGATCCTGGTCCACGGGCTGCTCGCCAACCAGACGGACAACTGGCAGACGATCTCGCCGCTGCTGGCCAACCGCGGCTACTGCGTCTTCTCGCTCACCTACGGGACCAAGCCGGAGGTCTCCACGCCCTTCTACCAGCCAGGCGGCCTGGCCACGATGGAGGAGAGCGCGCACGAGCTTGCCGCATTCGTCGACAGGGTCCGGGCCGCCACCGGAGCTTCCGACGTGGACATCGTCGGCCATTCCGAGGGCAGCCTGATGCCGGACTACTACGTCAAGTTCCTCGGGGGGGCCGCGCACGTCAGGCACTACGTCGGGATCACCACCCTCTGGCACGGCACCAACCCGGCCGGGTTGGCGACCATCGACCAGCTCGGCCGCGCCTTCGGCCTCTCGGATGCGCTCGAGGGCCAGGTCGCGAAGTTCTGCGCCTCCTGTCCGGAGTTCCTCACCGGCTCCGCCTTCATGCAGAAGCTCCGGGCCGGTGGGATCGCGGTGCCCGGAGTGCGGTACACGAGCATCGTCACCAGGAACGACGAGCTGGTCGCCCCGTACACCAGCGGCATTGAGCAGGCGCCCAACATGACCAACCTGGTCGTGCAGCAGCAATGCCCGCTCGACCAGGCCGAGCACGTCTCCATGGCCGCCGACCCGATCGTCGCCCAGGACGTGCTCAACGCGCTCGACCCGAGCCATCCGGGCCCGGTGCCGTGCACCGTGGTTCTCCCGCTGCTCGGCGCCCCCACCTATATGGGCCCACCCCGGTAGGCCGCTCGGCGCCCGAGGTTTCAAGAAGTACTTGCGCGGGCAAGTATCCTCGGAGAAGACTTCTACCCCTTACTCCTCAAGGAGACTTCGATGGACCTCGCATTGCTCGTTCTTCGCGCGGTGGTGGGGCTGCTCTTCGTCGGACACGGCGTTCAGAAGCTCTTCGGCGCCTTCGGCGGCGGTGGCCTGGAGAGCACCACCGGGATGTTCGACAACATCGGCCTGCGGCCAGGGTGGCTGCACGCCCGCGCGGCCGGCACGGCCGAGTTCGCCGGTGGGGCACTGCTCGCCCTCGGGCTCTTCACGCCCTTCGCCGCCGCGGCGCTGATAGCCGTGATGACGGCCGCCGTGATCACGGTTCACGCGCCCAACGGCATCTGGAACTCGAACCGGGGCTACGAGTTCAATCTCGTCATGATCGCCGCGGCGTTCGCCCTCTCGGGGATCGGCGCCGGCAGTTGGTCGATCGACAACGTCTTCGGCTTCGACCTGAACGGCGTTCTCTGGGCGATCGGGGCGCTGGTCGTGGGCGTGATCGGCGGGATCGGCAGCGTGGTCGCGGGCCGGATGGGAGCCCACCACGAGCCACACCCGGCGGCCTAACCCGGCTTCGCCACCAGATCGCGGCCACATGCGGCCGGCCCGCACAACCGCTCGGGGCTTCGCCCCTCGCTCAAAGTGGACCGGCCTGGTGGCCGCTATTTCCCGAAGATCAGGGGAAGCTGCAACCCGATCGCGAGCGCGGTCAGTGCCAGCGCCGTGAGGCGCTGGTACGGCCGCAGCGCGAGGGCCGCCAGGGGCAGGAACCAGACCAGGTACCAGGGCAGGAACCAGGTCGTGGTGACGATCACCGCGCAGGTCGCCCAGCCCGCGTTCTCCAGCCAGTCCCCGCCCCGGTAGACGCGAATCAGGAGCACGGCGATGACCGTCACCATGACGAGCATCCCGATCCTGCCCAGGGCGTGATTGGTCAGGCCGAGCCCGAGCACGGAGTTGATCACCCCCGGGACGTCGTTCGGCGTGTCGAGCCGCGCGTCGCGCTGGAGGACGTGCAGGAGGCTCGACACGTGCGTGCCGAAGGCGATCACCGTGATCGCGGCAACGACGGCCGCGGCCACCACGCCCCAGATCAGCGCGCGGACGGGCCGCTTGGAGCCGAGCAGCGCGAATGGCAGGAGCACCACGGATGAGCTCTTCACCGCCACCGCGCCGACCAGGGCCGCCATCCCGGACTCGCGGCCGCCAAGCAGCAGGTAGATGCCCCCCAGCGCAGCAGCCAGCATCAACAGGTCGTTGTGGGCCCCGCCCACCGCGTACGCGAGCAACACGGGGTTGAGCCCGAAGAAGAGCGTCGCCGGCAGGGGCGGGCGGCCGAGCCGCCGCGCGCAGGCCCAGACGAGGGCGACGCAGCCGAGGCTCGCGAGTGCCGTGACGGACTTGAGCAGCCAGAGGGCGGTCGTGAAGCCCATCCAGCCGAGGGGCAGGCTGGCGACGGTGAAGAGCGGGCCGTACGCCGTGGTGTTGAGCGGCCAGCCGACGTAGATGTAGGAGGGGTCGGTCGGCGCGGCCGAGAGCGGATGGACGTAGGGATTGAGCCCGTGCACCGCGTCGAGCCGGGCGTATCCGACGTAGTTGAAGATGTCGCTCGAGAGCAGCGGCGGCGCGATCACGAACAGCAGGTGCAGGAGCACGATCGCGCCGATCCCGACCCGCACGCGGATCGAGTCGGCGAACGCCAGCACGCCCAGGTAGCAGACGCCGAGCGCGATGAAGACGATGCCGAACTCGGTGCCGCTCAGCGAGAGGTCCAGCAGGTGCAGCGGCCCCCGCAGGGAGTCCGGCAGCGGATGGTGGATGTGAAGCGTGGGACCGAAGCGCTTGGCCGCGGCGCCCGCCGCCATCAGGAAGGCGGCGACCACCATTCCGCCGAGCATCGTGTTGGCGATCAGGGCCCGCCGCCGGGCCTCCAGCCGAGGGAGCGCGGGCAGGGCCGGGCGGATCGCAGCCGGCTCGACGGCCGAGTCAGCGGATGCGGGAGTGGACTCCATCGGCGGCGCGGATCGTAGAGCGCATCGCTAACGGCGGATAAGGCCGTGCAAGGGCTCGCTCAGCGCCACTTCGGCGGCCTGACGAGGTAGGTCCCCTGCGGTGTCGTGTAGACCGGCACGAAGCCCGCCGCCTGCAGCGCCCTGATCGCCGAGTGCACGTGGGCGATCACCGCGCCCGCCTTGAGGCGGCGAAGCGCTCCGCGCAGGTCCGGCACCCCGTTGCGGAGCACGCCGTAGTTGTCGCTCAGCTCCTGGGGCGTGAAGTGCTCGAGCCAGCCGTTCAGCACGACGCGGGTCTGCGGCGAGCGGTAGTTGATGTAGGACCCCACCCCCGCGTAGGTGACGATCCGCCCGCGCTCCGGCGGGTGGGCGATCGCGTAGTCCGCGACCGGCAGGCCGAGCGACGGGTCGTCCCGGGGCGGCCCGAGGACGACCGCCCAGGCGAGCGCCGCTGCGGCGGCCACCGACCCGGCGAGTGCGACGGGCATGCGCAGCGGCCCCGGGCTCCGATTGGGCGCCGTCCAGGCCACCTGCAGCGCCAGCACCGGCCCGACGAAGACGATGTTCCGGATGGAGTACCCGGCGAAGACGAGGAACCCGGTCGTCACCAGGAGGGTGGTGGCGCGGCGCGGCCGCGGCGAGCTCACCCAGACCCAGCCCGCGAACACCGTCGCGAGCCCCAGGTAGAGCACCGCGAGGGGGTCGGCGAAGGCCGACTGCCACTCGGTGCTGGCGAGGGAGATCGCCTGGTTCTGGAAGCTCAGCAGGTAGGACCAGATCGCCGAGCCGAGCGGCGTCGACACCGTGACGGTGACCGCGGCGAGCACCCCGATCAGGCCGAGGGCCACGATCCTCGAGAGCGGCAGGGTCCCGGGGATGCCCCGCCAGTGGTCGATCGCGGAGCCGATCGTCGCGAGGCCGATCAGGAGCAGGCCGGCGATGAACCCCCCGTGCAGGTTCGCCCAGAGGGCGAACAGGAAGACCATCGCGAGGCCGACCCACCACCGCGGCCCGCGCTGCGGATCCGAGCTGGTGCGAACCCGCCAGACCATCGCCAGCAAGGCGACGAGGAGGGAGAAGATCATCACGGTGAAGCCCGCGGCGCGCGGGTGGACCACGGCGAGCAGGCCGGGAAAGTAGAAGGCTGCCACGGCGACGAGCATCGGCCAGCCCTTCCGCCGGCAGAGCCAGAGCAGGAGCGCCAGCGGCGCGGTGATCAGCACGGCGTAGATCAAGGTCAGCCCGGTAGGCCCGAGCACCTGTGACACCCGGAAGAAGGCGAGCTCGGAGAGCCACTGCTGGTTGAGCCAGGTTCCTCCGTGCGCGATGGTGGCGAACGGGTAGTGCTCGACGAAGCCGTGCTGGGCGACCAACCGGCCGCTGACCAGCGAGAGGTAGAAGTCACCGTTGTGGAAGCGGTCCAGGCAGAGGGCGAGCGCCCCCACCAGCGCGAGCAGGGCGGCGATCAGGGCCCAGGTCGAACGCGAGGTGAAGCGTCCAGCCAGGGTGGAGTCCGGGCGCGCCACGAGCCGGGTATTCGTAGCGGGTCGGCCGGGCGCCGTGCGTCACGAAGGCGTGAAATGCGCCGAAAATGCGTCATTTGCAGGGATTTCAGCGTCTGCTAAGATGTACGTCCCCGCCGGGCCGTGGAAACCCGGCATTTGCAGCGTTTTTCGCGCAGTTCTCCCACTAAGTCGGCAGCCTTCGCGAAAGCAGCGCTCGAGACCGCGGAGGTAGCTCATGTCCAAGACCACAACCGCCACCAAGCGCACGCGTGCGCCCCGATCCCGTCGCTGGACCTGCGCCGGCTGCGAGGTGACCGTGCGCTACGCCGCCGGCAGCAAGGCGACGCCGCGCCGGCCCGAGGGCTGGAGCAAGAGGGGCGGTCAGTGGCTGTGCCTGCACTGCCAGCGCGAGAAGGCGGTCGAGAAGGCCACCATCGGCGCCAGCGGCGACGGCTGGGCCTCGCGGCGCCAGGCGCTGCTCGAGTTCGAGCTGCGCCGCAGCCCGAACGAGCCCGACGGCGTGATCGCCAAGCGCGCCAACTGCTCCACCGGCCACGTGCGCAAGGTCCGCGAGGAGCTCGTGCGCGACGGCAAGCTCTCCAAGGCCGCGTAGCTTCCGAGAACGTTCGGAGGCTTCCTGTTTTTGCTCCGCAAAATCAGGTAGCGTCCCGTGCTCGATATGCACCTGCCGAATCGCGTCGTCGTATGACGCGAGCGGGGGACCCACTGGAGCTTCGGCTCCGAGGGCGAATCGGATTTCCGTAGCGCACTCTTTCGGCGCGAGCCCGTCAGCTAACCCCGCAGGCCCGAGAAAGAGAGGTTGGCATGAGCACGTTGATCGATCACCTGGCGACCGATCGAATCCGGGGCGGACGGCTCGTCCTCGCGTACACGATCGGAGCGGTCTGCGGAATCGCGGTGGCGGTGCTGGCGCTGCTGCTGGCCGGCACCGGCCCGTAGCGCCTAGCGGCCGAGCGCGCCCATCCAGGCGAAGAGCGCCGCATTGGCCGAGTGCAACTGGATGCTGCCCTTCGGCGCGTTCGCGCGCGACGCCTTCTTCCCGTACCAGGTGCGGAGATAGAGGCCGTGCCGGTCGCGCGCCCTGTGCAGCGCGCTGCGCGCGTTCCGGCGCACGATCCCGTACCAGTCGCCGCTCGAGTCCATCTGCGCGTATTCGAGCATCGTGCGCACGTACCAGAAGTCGAACTGCGGCCCCATCCAGAAGCGCTGGTAGACCTGCAGCGTCCGGGCCGCGAGGTCGGCGGCGCGCTGGCAGAAGGCGAGCCTGCCCGTCTCCTGGCAGATGATCCGGTGCGCCAGGATCATCGGCCCGTTCACGTACGGCATCGGTGAGGGGGCGAAGGGCGGGTAGTTGTTGAACGCCGAGCGCGCCTCGCCGGGCGCGGGCACGCGCTGTCCTGACGCTTCGAGCTTCGCGGCCTCGTCCGGGTTCGCGCTCAGCGCCCGCTCGTCAGCCGAAGCCGCCTTGGCAGCGGTGGGCGCACCCGGGCCCGTGGGCGGCGGGGCCGAGGACGACCCTGTCCTGTAGGTCTTCGGCTTGCGCAGCCGCGCGTAGAGGCCGGTCACGGGATCGGTGAGCCAGACGTCACCCCAGGCGATGAACTTGAGCGCGTCGTCCAGGTAGCCCTGCTGGTGGGTGAGTGCGTAGAGCCGGGCCGAGAGCAGCGTTCCGCCGGCCAGGGACTCACCCGCGTAGAAGCTGTGGTTCGTGTTCCACCAGATGCCGCCCGGGCGTCCCGGCGTCATGTCCCAGCCCGAGACGCTGATGAACCTCTGCGCGATCTCGGCGTCGTAGAGGTAGCGGGGCCTGCCGGTCGCCCGATAGGCGTCGAGGAAGGCGAGCCCCCACCAGCCGTTGTCGTCGAACCAGGTGGTCTTGCCGGGCTCGCGCTGCCCGGGCTTCGGCCCGAACCCGGGGACGGGCTTCAGGTTCGGGTTCAGGTAGCGCTCGGCTCCCCGAGCGAACTTGTTGAGCCGGTGCCGGTGGCGCTTGGAGGGCTGGGCGATCTGCAGCCCGTTGAGCGCCTCGAAGAGGGGCACGATCCCCCACAACGACGCCACCCTCCCCTGGTCCAGGACCGCGCGGTACCAGTGCATGCGCGGGCTCCACCAGCGGTGGGTCTGCTTCACCCCGCGATTGGCGGCGGACAGGTAGTGGGTCTGGCTCCTGCTCAACCCCGAGGCCGGTCCGGTGAGGGCAAACGCCCAGGCGAGGGCCAGGGCCGCCAGAGCGATGGCGGCGGCACTCCAGCTTCTGCGGACGAACGACACGCCTTCCCCACGAACACGCTACCCGCGAGAGTGACGCGGTACGCCAGATCCGCTGCGGCGCTCCCCGGGCTCAGCGCGGGATCGGTGCCTGCGCCCCGGGGAAGTAGTGGACCCGGACGTGCGCGCCCCGCTCGTTCTCGCCGATGAACCAAAAGTCCGAGTAGACCCAGAAGGCGCGGTTGAAGTAGGTCATCAGCAGCTGGTTCTCGACCTCGACCAGGACTCCAGGAGCCCTCGTATCCCCTCCACTCTCGAACGCCTCGCGCAGGTGGTCGCGGGTCGCCCAGAGGATCTGCGTCGCGAGGTTCCCCATCCGGTGCTCCGCCGCCACAAAGCCGCGGAGGTGCCAGAGGTCCATGTTCAACTGCGCGTTGCGCTGCAGGTAGACCGTCGAGACGGCGGCCACCCGGTCGTTCGGGTCGAGCCCGACGATCGACACCTCGTGCACCCGACGGTGGGCCTCCGCGGGATCGGGCATCGCCTGCTCGCGGTCCCAGAGGGCGAGGACGTCGTCGGGCCCCGCCGCGTCGGTCTCCGCGAGCGGCACCATCCGGTAGCCGGGCGGCAACGAGTAGTCCACGGCCTCGGACTGGGCGATCGTCGGCGAGTTCGGCAGCCCCGGCCCGATCTCGGCGTCGTAGAAGTACCGCACCCGCAGCTGGGTGCCGGCGGAGCCGGTGCCCGAGAGCGTGGTCGCTCCGACCTGGCTGGCGGCGTAGAGCAGCTCCGTCTCGGGCCACACCGCCTCGGGACGACGGCGCATCAGCTCGAGATCCGAGACCGGGACGCAGATGCCGATCGGCCCCGAGCGATCCTCCTGGTAGCGGGTGTCGAGCTCTGCGAACGCGGCGTTGAAGTGCTCATCGCCCGCCACGTCGCCGGGCGGGTGGTCAGCCTCGTACATCCAAAAGGTCCGGCCGCCGATCAGCGGCTGCGCACGTTGCTCGATCTTTTGTCCGTCGGACAGCTCCACCTTGTTTGCCGAGCAACGTATCCAGTAGGTTCAGCGCAAGCGTTGACGCCGAGGAGCTTCAAGAGGGAGAAGGAGCGGATGGCGGCCGCCGAGCGGCGCCGTCAGCAGCTCAGGCTGCGCCGCAGCGGTCTCGCGGCCGCCGCCGCGATCGGCGCCTTCGCCCTCGCGCCCGCGGCGGCGCAGGCACAGAACTTCACCGTCAACACGCTCGGCGACGCCGCGCCTGACCCCTGCACGACCGCTCCGAACGGCTGCACCTTGCGCGACGCGATGACCGACGCGGCCGCCAACTCCGAGTCCGATCAGATCACCTTCGCGAGCGGGCTCTCCGGGACGCTGACCCTCACCCAGGGCGAGCTCACGACGAAGACGACCGCCGACGACGACGTCACGATCCAGGGGCCCGGCGCCGGTGCGATCACGATCTCGGGCGACGCGGACAGCAATGGCCCGGACACCGGCGACACGCGGATCTTCAACGTCGCCTATGTAAACGACAGCGGCGCTCCGACGGGAACGTCACTGGCGATCTCGGGACTCACTCTGACCGGCGGGTACGGCACATCCGGAACCGCGGCCTATGTGTCCGAGGACAACCACCTCAACCTCAGTGGTGTGACCGTCACCGGGAACCACAGCGTCGATGGGGCGATCTCCGGAGACAAGTACTCCCAGATCACGATCGCCAACAGCACGATCTCCGGCAACGACGCCACCGGTGGTGGTGGTGCCGTCTTCACGAGCGGCCGACTTGCGATCCAGGGCTCAACGCTCTCGGACAACCACGCGACCGGGAGCCCCTACGCCGCCGGCGGCGCCGTGAACTTCGGTCAGAAGTACAGCGGCATGACCATCACAGACTCCACGATCTCCGGGAACACCGCCGAGGGGCGGGGCGGGGGCATCGCGAGCTTTGCGAGCCCGAGCCCCAAGTATCACCCGACGCAGAACCAGATCGTCAACACGACGATCTCCGGCAACACGGCCGATGGGATCGGCGGGGGGCTCTACTCGCAGGGCCTTGCCAGCGCCGACGGCTCGTTCACGATCGACCACAGCACGCTCTCGGGAAACCACGCGGGGAGCGGCGCCCAGGGCGGCGGCATCCAGATCGGCAACACGGTGTTCGGCACCTTCCGGACCGTCGACTCAACGATCAGCGGCAACTCCGCGAACATCGGTGCTGGGGTCGCCATTGCCACCACTAACACCGAGCAGGTGGGCGGGGAGGGGTCGATCTCCTTCGACAACTCCACCATCGCCTCCAACACGGCGGCGACCGGCGGCGGAGGCATGTACCTGGGCATCTACGGGCCGTCCGGCGGCCCGTACACCTCCAGCGCGACTATCGGGCTGAACAGCACGATCGTCGCGAACAACACCGTCGGTGGGGCGGGAAGCGACCTCGACCAGGCCGACGCCGCAACCACAGGCGGATTCGCCCTCGCCTTCAGCCTCGTCCAGGCCCCGGGAGATGGCATCGCCACCCAGGCGAACAGCGTCCTCAACACGGACCCGCAGCTCGGCGCACTCGGGAGCAACGGCGGCCCGACGCAGACACAGCTTCCCGCGGCGAGCAGCCCGGCGATCGACGCCGGCCGCAACCCGCTGGCCCTCTCGACGGACCAGCGCGGGCTGCCGCGGACGGTCGACCTGGGCGGTCCCAATTCGGCAGATGGCACCGACATCGGGGCCGTGGAGGTCAGCCCGCCCGCGCCACCGGCGCCACCGGCGACGAACAAGAAGTGCAAGAAGAAAAAGAAGAAGCACAAGAAGAAGCACCGGCAGACGGCCGGGGCCACCAGCAATGCGGCCGGATCCACCGCCGAGAGCGCGAAGAAGCCAAAGAAGCACAAGAAGCACAACAAGTGCAAGAAGAAGCACAAGAAAAAGAAGAAGCGGCACTGAGCCCGAGCCCAGCGCCGCTTCCCTCGATCTAGCCCGTGGTGTTGTGGACCACCGGGTAGTAGCCGCCGGCGTGCCCGGTCACCTTCGGGTGATAGCTCTCTCCGATCGGGTTGGAGAGGCCGTTGATCCACTCGGTCGAGGACCCGCCGCCACCGTCGCAGACCGCGTGGCCGACGAACGGCGGGATCACGTCGCGGAAGAGGAAGTTCGCTCCTGCGCGTGAGGCCGCCTGGCTGAGCCTGGCCTTGAGCAGGTCGGCGGTCTGATTCAGCCGGGTTTCCTCGCTCGGGCTGAAGAAGGTGCCCGCGTTGCAGTCCTCGCCGTTGAAGAGGCGCGGATAGTCGAGCACGATCACCTTCGCGCTCGGCGCTCGCGAGCGGATCGCGTTGTTCACCTGGTCGAGCCGGCCGGGCAGGGTGTTGTTGATGAACGCCTGCGCGTCATCGATCGCCCCGTCGCAGTCGGAGAGCCAGCCGGGCTCCGCGCACTCCGTGATCACGCTGGAGAAACCGGCGTCGTTGCCTCCGATCGTGTAGCTCACCCAGTTGGTGTCCGCCGTGACGCTCGAGACCTGGCTCGAGAGCAGGCTGCTGGTCGTGGCGCCGCTGCAGGCGGCGTGCACGAAGGTCCAGCTCGGGTGGGCGTTGTGGAGCAGGTACGGATAGGCCTTGACCGACCGCTGACAGCCCGAGTCGTAGTAGGTGCGCGTGCCCGTACCCGAGGAGTACGAGTCGCCCAGCGCCACGTACCTCGTCGCCCACGCGGGCGCGACGAAGACGGCACAGGCGAGCAGCGCGCAGGCGAATGCAGCGAGGCGCCTCATCTTCATATGGCTCTCCTCCCGAGAGAGTTAGCGCGGGGCCCGTCCCCGCTATTGGCGGCGCGACGCTAACACGCGGCCGCGGTGGCGGTCGGAAATGACACAAAGCCGGTGCCGTGATTCACCCGACTCGTTACGAAGCGAGCTCGCGGTCGATCCTGGCGCGGGCGCGCTGCAGCGCGCTGTTGACCGCCGCGACGGTCGTTTCGAGGCGGTGGGCGGTCTCCTTCGCCGAGAACCCCAGCGCCTCCCGCATGATCAAGACCTCCCGCTCTCTCTCCGGGAGCACCCGGCGCACCGTCACCAGCGCCCGCTCCAGCGCCTCACGGCGCTCGATGCGGTCCTCGGGGCCGGCCTCGGAACTGACCTCGGGAGCTTCCTCGTCGATCGGGACGACCGGCACCGGCCGCCGCTTGACCTCGTCGAGCGAGGCGTTGGTGACGATCCGGTAGAGCTAGCTCCGCAGCGAGCTTCGCCCTTCGAAGGAGGGCAGCGCCCTCCAGGCGCGCAGGAGCGCCTCCTGGAGGGCGTCCTCGGCGTCCTGCGGCGAGCGCAGGATGCTCCGGGAGTGGGCGTGGAGCTCGCGGCGGTGCCGCTCGACGATCCGCGCATACTCCCGCTCGACCCGCCGGTCGCGATGGAACGGCCGCTGCTTCACAGCTCCGCCACCTCTTCCTCGCTGACCGCGCGACGCGGCAGGGCCAGCGAGAGCACCGCCGCCGCCAGGAAGAGGCCGATCACCACCGGCGCGGCGTGCTCGAACGCATGGGTGAACGAGTGGGACTCGAGCTGGCCGAAGAAGATCGTCCCGACCAGCGCCACGCCGAGCGCACCGCCGAGCTGCTGCGCCGTGCTGAAGATCCCGCCGGCGCCGCCGGCGATCTCGTGCGGAACGGCCGCCAGCACCACGTTGACGAGCGGGATGATCATCAGGGAGAGGCCCGCTCCGGCGATGGCCAGGCCGGGGACGACTGGCCACGGATCGGAGCCGGTGCCGACGTGGCTCGCTCCGAGCAGCACGCCGGCCATCCCGAGCGCCATCAGCAGGCCGCCGGTGGACAGCACCGCCCGCCCGTGTCGCTGGGCCAGCGGCACCGCCATCGGAGCGAGCAGGAAGCTGCCGACGCTGAAGGCGAGCATGGTCAGGCCGGCACCCAGCGGCGTGAAGCCCATGCCGCTCTGGATCCAGACGATGAAGACCACCGAGAAGCCCTGGAGCCCGGCCGAGAAGGCGAGCTGCACGAGCAGGCCGATCGAGAAGGCCGGGATCCGCAGGACCCGGGTGCGCAGCAGTGGCGCCACGCCGGGGCGCGGGCGCCGCTCAGCGACCAGGCCGAGGACGAGTAGCCCACCGATACCGGCTACGAGCACGGCCCAGATCCAGATTGGCCAGCCGAGCCCGCGCCCCTCGAGCAGCGGGTAGGCGATCGCGACGATCGCGCCGGCGAGCAGCCCGGCCCCGAGCAGATCGGGGCGGCCGGCCTTCGGGTCGCTGCTCTCCGGCACCACCCGAAGCGACGCGATCAGGGAGACGAGGGCGACCGGGACGTTGACGAAGAAGACCGTCCGCCAGCCCCAGCCGAACAGGTCCGCCTGGGTGAGCACGCCGCCGAGCACCAGCCCGATCGCCGAGGCGAAGCCGAGCACGGCACCGTAGACGCCGAACGCCTTGCCCCGCTCGGTGCCGTCGAAGATCGCCCGGAAGGTCGCGAGCAGCTGCGGGATCATCGCCGCCGCCGCCGCTCCCTGCACCACCCGAGCCGCGATCAGCGCCTCGGGCGACTGCGCCAGCCCGGCGGCCAGGCTCGCCAGCCCGAAGGTCGCGATCCCGGCGCAGAAGATCCGCTTGCGCCCGAGCAGGTCGCCGAAGCTGCCGGCGACGATCAGGCAGGCCGCGAAGGCCAGCATGTACGCCGAGATCACCCACTCGAGCTCGGTCCCGCTCGCACCGAGATCCGTCCGGATGGTGGGCAGGGCGACGTTGACGATCGTCAGATCGATCAGGTCCATCGTCGCCGCGCCGATCATCACGGCCGCCGCCAGCCACTTGCGCGGATAGCGCACCACTCCCTCGTTGACCGCCATCGCCGCTGTCGCTTCCATCTCCGTGCCTCCTTCTCGCTGTCGAACGTTCATCGTGTGACGAATACCGTTTGAATTCCGAACAGTGTTCTAGCACGAATGGCACCCTTCTGCAACGTCGTTCGACAGCGGTACGCTGTTCGAGATGGACGAGACCAGGAGAGAGCTCCCGCCCCCTCCCTTTCAGCGCGTGCCGGAACGAGGGGGCCGGCGCCGCCGTGACCCCTTGACGCGCGAGTCGATCGTCAGCACCGCGCTGCGCGTCCTCGACCGGGAGGGGCTCGCCGGGTTCAGCATGCGCCGCGTCGCCGAGGAGCTGGACACCGGAGCCGCGTCGCTCTACTGGCACGTCGGGTCCAAGGACGGCCTGCTCGATCTGATCATGGATGAGGTGATCGGCGAGCAGCAGGTCCCCGACCCGGAGCCCGAGCGCTGGCAGGAGCAGATCAAGGATGTCGCGCGCACGATGCGCTCCACGATCCGCCGCCACCGCGACATCGTCGAGATCTCGATCGGACGTGTTCCGATGGGGCCGAACGCGCTCCGCTACACCGAGCGGGTGGTGGCCATCCTGCGCGCGGGCGGGGTTCCCGACCGGCTCGCGGTGCAGAGCTATCTCCTGCTGCTGTCGGTCGTGAACGGGTTCACGATGGACGAGGCGGGCTACGAGGCCGAGACCGAGGCGGGCGAGGTCCCGCCCCTCGAGGAGGGGGCGGAGATGGTCGGCGACTACCTCGGCTCCCTCCCTGCGGATGAGTTTCCCCACACGATCGAGGTCGCGGCCCACTTCGCCGACGCCGACCAGGAGGGCCGCTTCGAGCTGCTGCTCGACCTGTTCGTCGACGGCCTCGCGAAGCGCGCCGAGGAAGCCTGACCGGCCTGGATCAGCGCGCCAGCTCGCCGATCACGTCCCGCCACCAGGCCCGCTCCGCGTCCGAGCCCGCGTGGGAGAGCCTGCGCCTCCCCTCCGCCTGCAGGGCGCTCGCCGGCCCCACGCCCAGGATCGGCCCGGTGAAGGCGTAGCGGCCGTCCGAGAGGACCACCAGGGCACCCGGCCGATCGAGCCTCGAGAGCAGCTGCTTCTGCACCGGCATGCCGAGCACCCTGGTCGGAAATGACGCGTCCCCGTCTCCAGCGCGCCACGGCCTCACCATCAGGATCTGCGAGCTCTGGCCGGCCGTGCGCGGGCGGCGGACCGCGGGCTCCCGGGTCGCCCCCGAGGTCGTCATCCCGAGCGCGTGCGCGAAGGGCTCGAAGGTCGCTCCCTGGACCAGGGTCGAGAGCAGGACGGCGAAGAAGACGATGTTGAAGAAGTCGAAGCTGTGCGAGACGCCGTCGATCACCGGAAAGGTGGCGAGGACCACGGGCACGGCCCCGCGCAACCCCGCCCAGGCCAGCACGGCGCGCTCCCGGAGACTGAATTTCTCGAACGCGGTGCTCACCAGCGTCGCGATCGGCCGCGCGAGGAAGACCAGCACGAGCGCGAGGACGGTTCCCTCCACGGCGACGTCGCCGAGCTGCGATGGAAACACCAGCAGGCCGAGCACGACGAACATCGTCACCTGCGCCACCAGGGCGAGGCCCTCGTGAAAGACGACCACGGCCCGCTTGGCGGGAATCGGCACGCTGCCGAGGACCAGGCCCGCCAGATAGACGGCGAGAAAGCCCGATCCGTGCAGGCTGCTCGCCACGCCGTAGGCGAGTGCCGCCGTTCCCATGGTCCCGATCACGTAGCCCGCCTCGTTGCCGAGCCAGGCGTGGCGCAGGCCCCGGATCGCGAGCCAGCCGATCGCGAGGCCGGCACCGAGCCCGATCGCCAGCTCGCGGACGAGGAGCAGGGTCATGTCACCGACGCCGTAGTCGGGCAGCTGAATCCAGTCGATCAGCCCGACTACCAATAGGATCGCCACCGGATCGTTGAGGCCAGACTCCCCCTCGAGAGTCCGGGTGAGGCGCTCCCGCAGTCGCGACTGGCGCAGCAGTCCGAAGATCGCGGCCCCGTCGGTAGCCGAGACGATCGAGCCGAGCAGCATTCCCTCCAGGAAGGAGAGATCGAAGAGCCAGGTGGCGACG
>DATBHQ010000178.1:0-6411 GCA_036557385.1 Solirubrobacterales bacterium
GATGGGCGACCGCTTCATCGAGGTCTTCGTCAAGGCCTCGGTCGAGGTCTGCGCGGAGCGCGACGTCAAGGGCCTCTACGAGAAGGCGTTCAAGGGCGAGATCAAGGAGTTCACCGGCGTCTCGGATCCCTACGAGCCGCCGCTCAATCCCGAGCTCACCCTGGACACCGAGCACGACTCGGCCGAGGAGGACGCGGCCACGGTCCTCTCGCTGCTCGAGGAGCGCCAGCTGATCCCGGCGGCCCAGCCTGCCTAAGGCCTGGGGGGCAGCCCCGGCTCGCCGAGGTCGTAGGTGGGATAGGCGCCGAAGCGGTTGAACATCTTGTGGGAGGGGCCGTGAAAGTCCGAGGAGGCAGTCGCCACCAGGCCCCTGTCCGCGCAGAGCTCGACGAGGAACTTCGTCTGGGCTCGGTCGTGCGCGGGGTAGAAGCACTCGACCCCCTGGACGTCGAGGTCGTCGACCAGGGCGGCGACGCCCTCGGGCTCGCTCATGTCCCAGAAGGGATGGGCGAGGACCGCGACGCCTCCGGCCCCGTGGATGATCTCGACGGCCTCGGCCGCGTGGGGCCAGCGCCGCGAGACGAACGCCTTCGCGCCCGGCACGAGCCACTCCTCGAAGAAGGCGCTCATGCCGTCGGGCTTGACGCCCGCGGCCTTCGCGATGTGGGGCCGGCCGACCGAGGAGGCGTCCCCCGCCTGGGCGATCGCGTCCTCGAAGCGCACCGGGACACCCTGCTCGTTGAGCCGCTCGACGATCTCCCCCGCGCGCGTCACCCGCTCCCGCTGGGCGCGCTCCATCGCGGGCGCGATCGCGCCGGGGTCCACCCAGTAGCCGAGCATGTGCATGTCATCGATGCTCCCGTGAACACAGGAGATCTCCGTCGCCGGGACGAGATCGATCCCCGCGTCGGACGCCGCTCGGGCGGCCTCCGCCACCCCGTCGATCCCATCGTGGTCGGTGAGCGCGAGGGTCGTCACGCCCTGCTCCACGGCGGTCGCCACCACCTGCGCGGGCGGCAGCTCCCCGTCGGAGAATGTGGAATGGCTCTGCAGATCGATCAAGGGCGGCGGAGGATATGAGGATCAGCGCCAAAGCCGACTACGCGGTCCGCGCCGCGGTCGAAATGGCGGTGGCCGGCGGCGATCCGGTCAAGGGGGAGGCGATGGCGGAGGCTCAGGAGATCCCCCTCCAGTTCCTCGAGCACATCCTGCTCGAGCTCAAGCACGCCCGCCTGGTCAGGGCCCGCCGGGGCGCGCGGGGCGGCTACTGGCTGGCCAAGCCGCCCGAGGAGATCACCCTCGCGAGCGTGATCCGCGCGGTGGAGGGCCCGCTGGCGAACATCCAGGACCAGGCTCCCGAGCAGACCAAGTACCCGGGGAACGCCGGGCCGCTCAGCGAGGTCTGGATCGCCGTCAGGGCATCGCTCCGCCGGGTACTCGAGAACGTCACGATCGCCGACCTGCGCGACGGGCGGATTCCGGCCGAGGTGCTCGAGCTGACCCGGGACGAGGGCGCCTGGGTGACCCGTTAGCAGCGGCGCGACGCTCAGCCGGTCGGCGAGGGACCGGCGCCTTCGTGTAGCCACGGCGCGTACGAAACGCCCACGATCAACCCCTCGCTGGAGAGAAGCCGACCGACGGTCTGGCCCCACGGCTCCCGGCGCGGAGGGTGCAGGAGCTCAAAGCCCGCGCTCCTGAGCTCCTCGCAACCCGCTGCCACCGCGTCGGCGTCCTCGACCTCGAACTCGATGCTGGCCTGCGGAACGGTCAGCTCCGCGGGCCACGATGGCGTGCCGAAGCACGCCTCCGCGGCCTGGGACAGCGGCCACACGCCGAAGTGCTTGGCGCCCTCGATCTCCTCGCTGTGCCAGTACTCCCCGTCCTCGCCGGCCGCCAGCGGGAGGCCGAGGGCCTCGATATAGAGCTCGCGGCTCTTCGGTGGATCCGGGGCGACCACCGCGAAGCCCGCGATGAAAAGGATGTTCATGGCCCCACCGTAGGCGACGACGCCGCCGGTGGATTGAAGGTTTCGGACACGTTCGTCGCCCGTCACGCGACGTTTCTCACAAGGAAATCTACCGATTAGGGGGAAAAGGTCAGTTCCGCTAAGGTGGCCGCTCCTTTTAGGACTGACTCGGTCATAAAAGGGAACAAAGTGGGGAACCGGCTTCGTCCACCCGCCGCTCCCCCTCCCCGACAGAGCTCCCAATGGATCCCGCGATCATCCTGTTCGGCTTCGGCGTCGGCTTCCTCGTCGGTCTGACCGGCATGGGCGGCGGCTCGATCATGACCCCGCTGCTCGTCCTGATCTTCGGCGTCAAGCCGACGACCGCGATCGGCACCGACATCGCCTACGCCGCCGTCACCAAGACGGCCGGCAGCTGGCGGCACCTGAAGCTGAAGACGGTGAACATGCCGCTCGTCTACTGGATGGCGATCGGCAGCGTGCCGATGGCGGTCCTCGGCGTCTTCATCCTCGACGTCCTGAAGCGGAAGCTCGGCGACCAGCTCGACGAGACGGTCTTCGCGATCCTCGCCGCCTGCCTGCTGGTGGTGGGCGCCGCCACCCTGCTGCGCGGCTTCTTCCTCGCCAAGAAGATCCAGGAGCGCGACGACTTCGTGATGCACACCCGCCACAAGGTCGCGGCGGTAGCCATCGGGTCCACGACCGGCTTCGTGATCGGCCTGAGCTCCGCGGGCAGCGGCACCCTCATCGGGATGATGCTGCTCACCGTCTACCGCCTGCGGCCGCAGAAGGTGGTCGGGACGGACGTCGTGCACGCGGCGCTCCTCCTCTGGGCGGCCGGCATCGCCCATGCGATCGGCGGCAACGTCGACTACGGCCTGATGGCGAACATCCTGATCGGCTCGGTCCCCGGGGTGATCATCGGCAGCCAGCTCTCGGTGAAGTGGCCGCAGGGCCTGCTGCGCACCGCGCTCGGGGTGATCCTGATCGCCGCCGGCGTGACGATCATGAACAAGGCCGACACGGACCTGGTCCCGTGGGTCGTCGCCGTCGCGGCGATTGCGGTCACGACGCTGTTCGCGGTGCAGATCGCCCTTCGCAAGGAGGTCGAGCACGATCCGGAGGAGCAGCTCGAGCTTGAGCGCGACGCCAAGCTCGAACGCGAGCTCGCCGCCCGGTCCCGGGCTCGGCGAGAGCCCGTCACCGCCGCAGCTAAGGAGTAACTCCCTTCCCGCGGCGGCCTAGAACCCGCCGCGCCTTCTTCCTGACGCGCTTGAGGCAGCGCTTGCGTGCCTTGCCCTCGAACTTCCTGCGGCAGCGGTGCTTCGCCGCGCGCAGATCGAAACCCCTCGTGAAGGCTCCAGCGGGTGACTGCTCCAGGTAGGTGAACGGCTCGCTCGAGCAGGCCGAGCTGATCCCGGCGACCGCATCGGACGCGTAGAAGCTGGTCGACGAGTTGTCCGGCACCTGCACCGGTATCCCGGACGATTCGAGCTCGTCCGAGGTGCCGCTCGCGACCGGCGTCCGGCAGGCGGGATCGGCGAAGAGGCTGACGGTCGATGCGAACTGCGCCGTCCCCGTGATCCTGGGTGAGTTCTCGTTCGCCCCCGAGGGCGGATTCGCCCCGCGCAGGCTTGGCACGGCCGGGGGGCCGTATCTGACCAGCAGGAGCCGCGCACCCGGATCGATCGGGGAGGACCAGCCCTGGTCCTGGTAGAGCTCGGTGAAGTAGAGGCCCCCGGGTCCCGCGGCGAGCCCGACGGCGCTCGCCTTCCCGGTGCCGGTGTATTCGACCAGCGTGTGCGGGTGGCCGCCGATCTCCCCGCTCGCGGGATCCGGCTCGAACTCGACGATCCGCTTGCCGGTCACCTGCGGGCCGGTCGCCCACGTCGGTCCCGACTCCGTGACGAAGGCGTGGTCCCACTGCGAGGACGGAAAGCCGCTGCCCCCGAAGGTCTGCGGCTGGACGAAGGCGATGTTGACCGGCGCGTGCGAGGGCACCCAGTTGTAGAGCGCGCCGATGGCCATGCTGGTGTCCGTCCCGTCGTAGCCGTAGTTCATCCCCGGCGTCACCCGCGCGAGCCGGTCGACCGCGGGTCCGTTCTCGACCTCGTAGTGAGCGTCGTTCGACGCCCTCCACGCGCCGCCGAACGGGTTGCGGAAGCCGTACGCCCAGACGTAGTCGCGCGCGGTGATCCCGTCGCCCGCGTCGTAGAAGGGGTTGTCGGATGGGGCACTTCCGTTGAGGTTGAGGCGCAGGATCTTGCCGCGGAAGGAGCTCAGGTTCTGTGCGGTGCTCGGATCGAAGCCGTCGCCGAGGTGGACGTAGAGCCTGCCGTCGGGGCCGATGCTGAGGTTCGAGATCTGGTGGGACGGCGACTCCGTCTCGCCGGGCATGGCGATGACCGTCGTGGGTGGGCCGGCGGGCGTCAGGCCCCCGTTCTCGCTGTGAAACCGGATCACCTTGGGATAGAGGTCGCCGACGGCGGCGCCCGGTTCGGAGTCGTAGAGCAGGCTCGCGAGCACGTCGCCCGAATCGGGGTCCACGACGATCCCGGTCAGCCCGAGCTCGCCCGATCCCGGGAAGTCGCCGGTGGGCGGGAAGTTGAGCAGCCCGGTCGCGTAGTCGCTCACCGTCCCGTCCCGCGAGATCACCTTGATCGTGCCGTAGAGGTCGGTGAGGTAGAGCAGCGGATCCTTCGGGCCCGGCCCCGGGTTCGGGACGAAGGCGATGTCCGTGGGCAGCTGCAGGCCTCCCGCGACCTCGTCGACCACATAGCCCGGCTGGAGCGGCGTCCAGGCGATCCCACCCCCCGGCGAGGTGGGCGGATAGGTCCTGAAGGTGCGGACCGACCAGTCGCCGATCTCCCCGCCGGCGTCGTGGAAGCGGGCGCGCAGGACGTAGGTCGAGCCGAACTCGAGCCCCGGTGAGACGAGGGGATGGCTGATCAGGAAGTCCCCATCGCCGAGGTGGATGTGGTGCGCGAGGACGCCGGTGGCGCAGGGGGCCTGCCAGGCGACCCGGCTGAGATCCGCCGTCCGGATCTCCCAGTCCGTGCAGACGTCGTCGTCCGGGTCGTCCGGGATGACCGTCTCCATGTGGACGTCGGAGGGATGGACCTCCTGGCCGTCCACCGACGGCTCGATGACCGTCGGCTGCGGGGGCGCGGCCCGCGCCTGCCCACTGGCCAGCGCGAGGGTCAGCGCGATGCCGAAGACGAAACCCAGCACCCCTGCACGAGCGGTCGGACGCACATGTGAAGCCTTCCCTCTTTGCATGGGTACGGCATCCGTAGCTCTCCGCAATACTCCGCCGCCGTGTTCGAGAAAGTCCTGATCGCGAATCGCGGCGAGATCTCCATCCGGGTCGCCCGGACCCTGAAGGAGATGGGCATCGGCTCGGTCGCCGTCTACTCGGAGCTCGACCGTGACGCACCGCACGTCCGCGAGGCCGACGAGGCCTTCCTGATCGGCCCGCCGACGCCGGCGGAGAGCTATCTGAACATCGACAGGATCCTGGAGGTGGCGCGGAAGGCGGACGCGGAGGCGATCCATCCCGGCTACGGCTTCCTGGCCGAGAACGCGGCGTTCGCGGAGGCCTGCGAGAAGGCGAAGATCACCTGGGTCGGCCCGCCGCCGAAGGCGATCGAGGCGATGGGATCGAAGACCCGCTCCCGTGAGCTGATGCAGAAGGCCGGCGTGCCGATCGTCCCCGGCACCACGGAGCCCGCCAAGGACGTGAAGGAGGCCCGCAAGCAGGCGGAGGAGATCGGCTACCCGATCGCCTGCAAGGCGGCCGGGGGCGGGGGCGGCAAGGGCTTCCGCGTCGCCGAGTCGGAGGACAAGCTCGAGGAGGCGTTCGAGGGCGCCTCGCGCGAGGGCGAGAAGTTCTTCAGCGACCCGCGGGTCTACCTGGAGCGCTACATGGAGGACCCGCGGCACGTCGAGGTGCAGGTCCTCGCCGACTCGAAGGGCAACGTCATCCACCTCGGAGAGCGCGACTGCTCGGTCCAGCGGCGCCACCAGAAGCTGATCGAGGAGTCCCCAGGCCCGCACGTGGACGCGGAGATGCGCGAGCGCATCGGCAAGATCGCGACGGACGCCGCCGAGGCCGTCGGCTACCGGTCAGCCGGGACGGTCGAGGGCCTGCAGGTGGGCGAGCACTACTTCTTCCTGGAGATGAACACCCGGGTCCAGGTCGAGCACTGCGTCACCGAGATGGTCACCGGCATCGACATCGTCCGCGAGCAGATCCGGATCGCCGCCGGCGAGCCGCTCTCGATCTCGCAGGACGAGGTCGAGTGGCACGGCCACGCGATCGAGTGCCGGATCAACGTCGAGGCCGCCCACAAGAACTTCGCTCCGGCGCCGGGGCAGATCACGAACTACCGCGAGCCGGCCGGCCCGGGCGTGCGGGTGGACTCGGGCGTCGAGGCGGGCTCGGA
>DATBHQ010000179.1:0-5624 GCA_036557385.1 Solirubrobacterales bacterium
GGTCGGCGAGCTCTCGGGCACCGACGTGCCCCTCGGCGACCTCGACATCTCCTTCTACCGCGACGACATCGAGCGCCGTGAGCCGCGCGACGCGCCGGTGGTCCATGACACCCACCTCGACTTCGACCTCGCGGGACGCACGGTCGTCCTGGTGGACGACGTGCTCTACACGGGCCGAACGGTCCGCGCCGCGATCGACGCCCTCTTCGATTACGGGCGTCCGGCACGCGTGCAGCTGGCGGTGCTCGCCGACCGCGGCCACCGCGAGCTCCCGATCCGCCCGGACTACGTCGGCAAGAACCTGCCGACCGCGCCCGGCGAGCGGGTGAACGTGCGGCTGGAGGAGACCGACGGCGCCGACGAGGTGGCGATCACCCCGGCCGACACCACGGCGGCGACGACCAGGGAGGACGCATGAAGCACCTGCTCGGAGTGGAGGATCTCTCTCGCGAGGAGATGGACCGCATCCTCGAGCGGGCCGAGAGCTTCGCCGAGGTCGGTCGCCGTGACATCAAGAAGGTGCCGACCCTGCGCGGCCGCACCGTGGTCAACCTCTTCTACGAGGCGAGCACCCGGACCCTCTCCTCCTTCGAGCTCGCCGCGAAGCGGCTCTCGGCCGACGTGGTCAGCGTCAAGTCCGCGGGCTCCTCGGTCGACAAGGGCGAGTCGCTCAAGGACACGGTCGCCACGCTCTCCGCATACGACCCCGCCGCGATCGTGATCCGAAGCCCGCACGCCGGTGCCGCGGACCTGGTCGCGAACTGGACCGAGGCCTCCGTGATCAACGCGGGCGACGGCAAGCACGAGCACCCGACCCAGGCGCTGCTCGACGTCTTCACGCTCGGCCAGCGGGTCGACTCCCTCGAGGGCCTTCGGATCTGGATCGTCGGAGACGTCCTCCACAGCCGGGTGGCGCGCTCATGCCTGCTCGCCTTCCAGAAGATGGGCGCGCGCGTGACCCTCTGCGGGCCGCCCACCCTGATCCCGCGCGGAATCGAGGCGCTCGGGTGCGACGTGGCCTACGACCTCGACGGGCTGGGCGAAGCCGACGTCGTCTACGCCCTGCGTATGCAGCGAGAGCGGATGAACGAGAGCTTCGTGCCCTCGCTCAGGGAGTACGCCGCCCGCTACCAGATCGACTCGCGCCGCCTGGGCCCCCGCCAGCTCCTCATGCACCCGGGGCCGGTGAATCGCGGCGTCGAGCTGGCGCCCGAGGTGATCGACTCGCCGCAGTCGCTGATCACCGCCCAGGTGGAGAGCGGGCTGGTGGTGCGGATGGCGATCCTCTACGAGCTCCTCGCGGGCACCGACCGCGCGCGCCCCGAGCGCGGGCCCGCCCCGGCGGACACCCCGACGATCGGGCAGCCGGCATGAGCGCCCGCGAGGTGAGCGTGGCTGATCTGATGATGGCGCGAGCCGAGACGGGCGCGGTCGCGTGATGTCGGTCTCGGCCAACGGATCGGCCGGCGCGAGCGAGGCGGCCAGGCTGATCTCGCGGCAGGGAACGCCCGCGAACCTGATCATCCGCGGCGCCCGGCTGTTCGATCCCCGCACCGACCTCGACGCGATCCGCGACCTGGTGATTCGCGACGGTGAGATCGCTGAGCTCGCCGAGCCCGGCAAGGCCGCCGAGATCGAGAACGCTGAAGTGGTCGAGGGGGAGGGCCTGCTTGCACTGCCGGCCTTCGTCGATCCGCACGTCCACTTCCGGGTTCCGGGGCAGGAGCACAAGGAGGACCTGGAGACCGGAACGCGGTCGGCCGCCGCCGGGGGCTACTGCGCCGTGATCGCGATGGCCAACACCTCGCCGCCGATCGACTCGACGGCGGTGCTCGGCTCGGTCCGCGAGCGCGCCGAGCGCGAGGCGTCGATCCCGGTCGGCTTCGTCGCCAACGTCACACGGGAGATGGGGGGGTCCGAGCTCAGCGAGATGGCGGAGCTGCGGGAAGCGGGCGCGATCGGGTTCTCGGACGACGGCCTGCCGATCGCGAACGCGAGGGTCCTCCGCCGGGCGCTCCAGTACCAGCGCTTGGCCGGCGGACTGATCGCCCTGCACGAGGAGGACCCCGAGCTGTCCGCCGGTGGCGTCATGCACGAGGGCGAGGTCTCGGCCGCGCTCGGCATGGCCGCCGTCCCCTCGGTCTCGGAGTCGACGACGATCGCGCGTGATTGCGCGCTGGCTCGCTACGAGGACGCGCCGATTCACGTCCAGCACCTCTCGGCGCGGGACTCGGTCGAGGAGGTGGCGCGGGCCAAGGCCGCGGGCGTGCGGATCACCTGCGAGGCGACCCCCCATCACCTCACCCTCACCCACGAGGCCGTCAGCAGCCTCGATGCCCGGTTCAAGATGAACCCGCCGCTCCGCTCCGAGGATGACCGGCAGGCCCTGATCGAGGGGCTGCGGGACGGCACGATCGACTGCATCGCCACCGACCACGCACCCCACGCCGCGGAGGAGAAGGAGGTTCCCTTCGAGGAGGCGGCCTGGGGAGTCACCGGGCTTGAGACCGCCTTCGCCGCGCTCTACAGCGACCTGGTCCTGCCCGGCGTCCTGCCGCTCGAGACCGTCGTCGAGCGCATGACCTGCGGCGGCGAGCCCTTCGGGATCGCTGCCCCCCGGCTCGAGGCGGGCGCGGCGGCCAACATCACGCTGATTGATCCAGGGCTCACCTGGACGGTGGGGGAGGAGGGCTACGAGAGCCGCTCCTACAACAACTGCTTCGCAGGCCGCGAGCTCACCGGCCGGGTGCTGATGACGGTCGCGGCCGGCCGGGTCGCCTTCCGGCAGCGCTCCTTCGCACTGGGGGTGGCGTGATGAGAGTCGGCAGGCTCGATCCGGAACGCACCGCGCTGATCGTGGTCGATGTCCAGGAGGCGTTCCGCAAGGCGATTCCGGACTTCGACCGGGTCACCAAGGCCACCGCGACCCTGATCGAGGGCGCCGAGGCGATCGGTATTCCGATCGTCGTCACCGAGCAGTACCCGCGGGGTCTGGGGGAGACGGTGCCGGAGGTGGCTGAGCATTTGCCCGCCGGCACCGAGCCGCTCGAGAAGGTCTGCTTCTCGGCGACTGATGCCGACGGCTTCGACCTCGGCGGCCGCGATCAGGTCCTCATCTGCGGAATTGAGACCCACGTCTGCGTCAATCAGACGACCCTTGCGCTGCTCGGCTCCGGCGTGGACGTGCAGGTCGCCGAGGACGCCGTCGGCTCCCGCTTCGATGAGAACAAGCGTGTCGGCCTGCACAAGATGGAGCGGGCCGGCGCCGTGATGACCAGCGTCGAGACCGCGCTCTTCGAGCTCCTCGGCAGGGCCGGCACCGAGGAGTTCAAGCGCGTGCAGAAGCTGGTCCTCGAGTACGCGCCCAACCCGACGCCGGAGCCGGTGAGTTGAGCGGATACGTCCTGCTGGAGGACGGCACCCGTTTCGACGGGGAGCTGCTGGGCTCCGGTGGCGAGATCACGGGCGAGGTCGTCTTCAACACTTCGATGACCGGTTACCAGGAGGCGGTCACCGACCCCTCCTACGCAGGCCAGATCATCACCTTCACGTACCCGCTGATCGGCAACTACGGCGTTTCGGGCGAAGCGATGGAGTCCGACCGCGTCCAGGCCCGCGGGGTGATCATGCGCGAGGGCAAGAACGGTGAGGATGCGGCTACGGCCGAGGGCGGCTGGCTCGACTGGCTCGGCGACAATGGCGTCGCCGCGATCGGCGGGATCGACACCCGCGCCCTGGTACGCCACATCCGCGACCGGGGCGCGATGCGCGGTGGGATCTTCGCCGTGGAGCTGGCCGAGCATGAGGCCCGGGAGCGGATCGAGGCGGAGCCGTCGATGGAGGGCGCCGACTTCGCCCGCGAGGTGACCCCGCCCGAGCCGGTCGAGTTCGGAGGGGAGGGTCCGCACGTCGTCGGCATCGACACCGGGATCAAGCACTCGATCATCAGGCAGCTCCGGGAGCGGGGCTGCCGGGTCACGCTCGTGCCCTGCGACACCTCGGCGGCGGACGTCCTCGCTCGCGAGCCGGACCTCGTCTTCCTCGCCAACGGCCCCGGCGACCCCGGCGCGCTCGACTACGTGGTCGAGAACGTCAAAGGGTGTGTCGGGAAGGTGCCCGTCGTCGGAATCTGTCTCGGCCATCAGCTCCTCTGCCGAGCCGTCGGCCTCGAGACGTTCAAGCTGCCCTTCGGCCACCGCGGCGCCAACCATCCAGTGAAGGACCTGGAGACCGGGCGGATCGACATCACCTCCCAGAACCACGGCTTCGCGGTCGTCGGGCCCGGCGGGGACCGGAAGATCGAGGGCGACGAGCCGGTCCGCTGGCAGACGGACTTCGGCGAGGCCGAGCTCTCCCACCTGAACCTCTACGACCGCACGGTCGAGGGCCTGGTCCTGAAGGACGTTCCCGGCTGCACCGTGCAGTACCACCCCGAGGCGGGACCGGGGCCGCACGACGCCCGCTACCTCTTCGACCGCTTCCTGGAGCTCGCCGCGTGAGCTCGCCGGAGCTGGACATCGCGAAGGGCACGGTCGCCGGCTTCGACGCGCGCGAGGAGGTCACCGATGAGGTGCTGGACGCCATTGCGGACCCGGGCATCGAGATCCACGAGGAGCCCGATCTGCCCGGTGGCCGGATCTGGTCCGGCTACGAAGGGGTGCGAGCGTGGCGCGCGGAGCTGACCGATCGCTGGGAGACGATCGACGTCGACGTCGAGCGATGGATCGAGCGTCCCGGCCTGGTCGTGATGCTCGGCGGAATGAGGGCGAAGGGCAAGGGGGCCGGCGTCACGGTCGACGCACCCCTCGGCCAGGTCTTCGAGTTCACCGATGGACGGCTCAGCCGAATCCGCTACTTCCGCTCCCACGACCAGGCGCTCGAGCTGGCCGCCTCCCTGGACGGCACCTTCGCCGATGCCTAGGCGCGACGACATCGAGAAGATCCTCCTGATCGGCTCGGGGCCGATCGTCATCGGGCAGGCGGCGGAGTTCGACTACTCCGGCGTCCAGGCCTGCAAGGTCCTCCTGGAGGAGGGCTACGAGGTCGTCCTGGTCAACTCGAACCCGGCGACGATCATGACCGACCCCGAGTTCGCCGATCGGACCTACATCGAGCCGCTTCTGCCGGGGCCCGTCGCCAAGGTGATCGAGCGCGAGCGGCCCGACGCGCTGCTGCCGACGCTCGGCGGCCAGACCGCCCTCAACCTCGCCAAGGCGCTGCACGACGACGGCACGCTCGCCAAGTTCGACGTCGAGCTGATCGGTGCGGACTACGACGCGATCCACCGCGCCGAGGACCGCGAGGCCTTCCGCACGACGATGGAGGAAGCCGGGCTTCGTGTCCCCTGGTCGCAGATCGTCACCTCGGTGGCGGAAGCCGAGACCGGCGTCGCGGACGGCACCATCACGCTGCCCGCGATCGTCCGGCCCGCGTTCACGCTCGGCGGCCACGGCGGCGGAGTGGGCAACACCCAGACGGAGCTGGCACAGGTCGTCTCCGAGGGCCTCGCCGCCAGCCCGATCAACCAGGTGCTGGTCGAGGAGTCGGTCCTCGGCTGGGGCGAGTTCGAGCTCGAGGTGATGCGCGACCGCAACGACAACGTCGTGATCATCTGCTCGATCGAG
>DATBHQ010000180.1:0-8226 GCA_036557385.1 Solirubrobacterales bacterium
ACCCTCGTCATCACCCTCCGCGAGGGGGTCGAGGCCTCCCTGATCGTCGGCATCGTCGCGGCGTTCATCGTCAAGCAGGGCCGTCGCGACGGTCTCGGGCTGATGTGGCTGGGCGTCGGGATCGCGGTGGCGATCTGCGTCGCCGTGGCCGTCGCGCTCCGCGTCATCGGTGACGAGCTTCCACAGCGCGAGCAGGAGGGGCTCGAGACGATCGTCGGGTTGATCGCCGTCGGAATGATCACCTACATGATCATCTGGATGCGGCGGCACGCCCGCGGGCTGAAGGCGCAGCTGGAGGGACACGCCGCGGAGGCGTTGGCCGTGGGCTCGGCGTCCGCGCTGGTCGGCATGGCCTTCCTCGCCGTCCTGCGCGAGGGCTTCGAGACCTCGGTCTTCCTGCTGGCCGCCTTCCAGGACACCTCGGACACCACGGCGGCGGGCGCCGGCGCTGTGATCGGGCTGGTCCTTGCGATCGCCCTGGGCGCTGCGATCTACTTCGGTGGCGTCCGCATCAACCTGTCCCGCTTCTTCCGGATCACCGGCTTCGTCCTGGTCCTGGTGGCCGCGGGGCTCCTGGCGACCTCCGTCCACACCGCCCACGAGGCCGGCTGGATCAACGGCATGCAGGACCAGGCCCTCGACCTGACCTGGCTGGTGCAGCCGGGAACGGTGAGCGGCTCGCTGCTCACCGGGATGCTCGGCCTGCAGCCGCAGCCCACCGAGATCGAGGTGCTCGCCTACCTGCTCTACGCCGTTCCGATGGGCCTTTACGTGATCTGGCCCGATCGTTGGCGACCCGCGATCCGCCTTCGGCGCCACCCCGTGACCGCCACGACTCAGACGGAGGTTTGATGCTCAACCGGAAGACGTACCTGGCCGCCTCGGTGGCCCTCGGCTCTCTGCTGCTCAGCGCGTGCGGCGGCTCGAACGACCCTCCCGCCGGAGCGCACCAGCTCTCCTTCAAGCTCACCGATGCGGGTTGCGACCCGGCCCGGGCCGACGCCCCCGCGGGCCCGATCACCTTCGACGTGACCAATGACGGTGCCGCCGGGGTCACCGAGCTCGAGGTCCTCGACGGAGACAGCATTCTGGGCGAGCGGGAGAACCTCAGCGACGGGTTGAGCGGCAGCTTCACGCTGACCCTGGATGCCGGCAGCTACGTGCTCTATTGCCCGGGCGGCGATTCCGCCGAGCGCGGGACCCTCACGGTGACCGGCGAGCCCAAGGCGGCGCAGAGCGCCGAGGCGACCGCGGCGGTGGATGACTACCGCCGCTTCATCGAGGAGCAGACCGCGATCCTGGTCGACCGGACGCAACCGTTCGTCGATGCCGTCCAGAGCGGAAACGTCCAGGAGGCCAAGGACCTCTACGCCGACTCCCGCCTGCCGTACGAGCGGGTGGAGCCGGTTGCCGAGTCCTTCGGGAACCTCGACCCGGAGATCGACGCCAGGGCCGGTGACGTGCCGGCGGCGCAGTGGGGCGGATATCACCGCATCGAGAAGGCCCTCTGGGTCGACGACACCACCCAGGGGATGGGTCCGGTCGCCGCCAAGCTGCTGGCCGACGTGCAGTCGCTCCAGGCCAGGGTGAGGACGATCAAGCTCCAGCCGGCCCAGATCGCCAACGGCGCGAACGAGCTGCTCGGCGAGATCTCCTCCTCGAAGATCACGGGTGAGGAGGAGCGCTACTCCCACACCGACCTCTGGGACTTCCAGGCGAACGTCGAGGGGGCCAAGGCCGCGTTCGACGCGGACAAGAAGCTCCTCGAGGCGAAGGACCCCGAGCTGGCGAGCGAGATCGAGCAGCGCTTCGCCGACGTCGAGAAGGCGCTCGAGCCGTATGAGCGGGGGGACGGCTACGTGCTCTACGGCGAGCTGAGCGAGCAGGACAAGCGCCGGCTCGCGCAGTCGATCGACGCGCTCGGCGAGCCGCTCTCGCAGGTTGCGGCGATCGTCGCCCAGCAGTGAGGAGGTGATGACCGCCGCGTGAGCGCGGAAACGGACGAGCACCAGGATGGGATCAGCCGGCGCCGCCTGCTGGCCGGCGCCGGGGTCGCCGGGGTCGGTATCGGCCTCGGCGGCGCCGGCTACCTGATCGGACGGGAGAGCGCAGAAGCCGCCCCCCATCTCGACGCCACGGTCGCGTTCCACGCGACCCGCCAGGCGGGCATCGACACCCCGGCGCAGGACCGGCTCCACTTCGCCGCCTTCGACCTGACGCTCGGCTCCGCGGCGGAGCTCCGCGATCTCCTGCGGGAGTGGAGCGATGCCGCGGCCCAGATGACCCAAGGGGCGATGGTCGGCAACGCGAACGAGGAGAGGCTCGCCCCGCCGGACGACACCGGTGAGACCGTGGGCCTGCGGTCGGCCAGCCTCACCGTCACCTTCGGCCTCGGCCCCGACGTCTTCGAGCGCGACGGCCGCGACCGTTTCGGCCTGCGCTCGCGCAGGCCTCACGCGCTGCGCCAGATCGAGCCGCTCCCGGCCGACGTGCTCGACCCCGAGCTCTCCGGGGGCGATCTCTGCGTGCAGGCCTGCTCCGATGACCCTCAGGTCGCCTTCCACGCCGTGCGCAACCTGGCGCGGCTGGGGCGCGGCGCGGCGGTCATGCGCTGGTCCCAGCTCGGCTTCGGCCGGACCTCGAGCACGACCCGCAGCCAGGCGACGCCGCGCAACCTGATGGGCTTCAAGGACGGCACCCGCAACCTCCGCGCCGAGGACACGGAGGCGATGCAGCGCTTCGTCTGGCTCGGCGAGGGCGACGACGTCCCCTGGATGGCGAATGGCACCTACATGGTCACGCGCCGAATCCGGATGCTGATCGAGACCTGGGACCGAACCTCGCTCGGTGAGCAGGAGAAGACGATCGGCCGCAGCAAGTACTCGGGGGCCCCGCTCGGCGGGGCGAAGGAGTTCGACGCGCCGGACCTTGCCGCGAGTGGTGGGAAGCCGGTGATCCCCGCCGACGCCCACATCCGCCTCGCCTCATCCGAGGCGAACGGAGGCGCGGAGATCCTCCGGCGCGGCTACTCGTTCACCGACGGGGTTGTCGAGGAGCTCGGCGAGCTCGACGCAGGCCTCTTCTTCATCTGCTTCCAGAAGGACCCGAAGGCGCAGTTCGAGGCGATCCAGCGGCGCCTCGGCTCGAACGATGCGCTCAACGAGTACATCAAGCACACCTCGAGCGCGGTCTTCGCGATCCCGCCGGGGGCGCGGCGGGGCGGGTTCGTGGGAGAGGGACTCTTCAGCTGAGCCCGGGCTTGACGGCCATGTCGAGCACAACCAGGACCAGCAGCAGCAGCTCGATCCGCGAGATCACGAAGATCCGGCCGAGCCTGCGCAGGTACTCCGGGTCCTCGGGCCCGCGCTCCTCGACCAGCTCGCTGAGCCGCCCGGACTCGGGCCCGAGATAGCCGGCGCCAACGATGAACGAGAGCAGCCAGACGATGAACCCGAACAGCACCCATCCCTGGCCGAGGTCGTAGGCGCCCGCCGAGACGTGGAGCAGGATGAAGCCGAGGATCACGAGGATGAATGCGGAGGGCACGAGGACTCGAGTCCCGTACCACTGGATCTCGCGAGCGAAGTAGGCCAGCCGGTCAGGCCCCGCCATCCGGGCGCGGATGACGAAGATCTGGATCGCGGTGTTGCTGCCCACCCACACCACCGCGAGGAGGATGTGGAAGGCGAGCCACCACTTGTACGCGTCGCTGCCGACTACCGCGAGGGTCATCGGCGCGGCAGCCTAACCGTCGGGGCTGTCGGAAGTACTCAGGAGAACTCGTCGAGCGAGCGCTTCTGGCAGCGCAGCTCGTGGTCCCGCTGCTTCTTGGGGACGCCGGATTCGCCGGTGACGGCCTCGTTGTGCCTGACGTCGACGACTGCGCGGAAGCGCTCGGTCTCCGAGCCCGGCAGTGGCGTTTCCCCGGCGGCCTGCTCCCCTGTGTCTGACTTGCTCTGCTGCTCCATCATCCTTCTCTTATGAGCATTCCCTAAGACACTAGGAAGAACCACCCGTGAGGCTGAAAGTAGCGCTGCAAGGGGACCGGGTGGGCCGCTCGACGTCCTAGCAAATTGCGGACAAAGCGTCCGAGGGCCCGGTGTCCACGGCCGGGGTGCCGTGTGGGGCCGTCCGTATAATTCCCCGCCCGTCGGTCCACCCCCGTCGCGCGCCCGCTCGAAGAAGGCGCGGAATCGGAGGCAAATTGAAGAACTCGTCCCAAGAGCGTGTGCGCTTCTCCCCTGAGCGCGCCTACCGTCCTCTAGTCCCTCCTCCCAGCGTGGAGGACAAGGACGCCTGCGCGATCTACGCCTCCGTCCGCCGCGACGCGACGCCGAGTCACGAGCCCATCACGCTCGCGCTGGAGTCGCTGCAGAAGATGCTCCACCGCGCCGGCAACGTCGACGGAGAGGGCGACGGGTGCGGGCTCCTCGTCGACGTCCCGATCAAGATCTGGGCCGAGGAGGTCCGCCAGGGCGGGCACAACCCCTCGCTCGCCCTCGACGACGCCTTCGCGGTCGCACACGTCTTCGTCGAGCGCTCACAGGACCTGGAGAAGATCCGCCATGACGCCCGCGAGCTGCTCGGCGCGGCCGGCTTCCGGATCCTGGCGGAGCGCGTCGGCGCCGTCGACTCGGCCGCCCTCGGCGCGACCGCGCGCGAGGAGGAGCCGCAGTTCTGGCAGTTCGCCGGGCTCGTGCCAGAGGCCTCGGAGGCCGACCGCACCGTCTTCAACCTGAAGATCGTCCTCGAGGAGAAGCTCGGCGTCCACGTCGCCTCCTTCTCCGGCAGGACCGCCGTCTACAAGGTGATGGGCAACCCGAAGGTCCTGGGCTCCTACTACGCCGACCTCTCCGATGAGCGCATGGAGACGATCGGCGCTTTCGGCCACAACCGCTACTCGACCAACACCTGGCCCTCCTTCACGCGGGTGCAGCCCTTCGGCGTTCTCGGCCACAACGGGGAGATCAACACGATCGCCCAGCTCCGCCAGGAGGCGCGCATGCTCGACGTGCCGATCGGCGAGGGCAACTCGGACTCCCAGGACCTCGACCGCACGATCGAGACCCTGGTCCGCCGCAACGGTCTCTCGCTCGCCGAGGCGATGGAGATGGTGGTGCCCCCGATCGTCGACGAGATCGCGGGGCTGCCCGAGGACCTCCACTCCTTCTACATGTACCTGCGCCAGACGATGGGGCCCTTCGCCCAGGGCCCGGTGGCTCTGATCGCGCGACATCGCGACGAGTGCGTCTTCTCGGCCGACGCGATGGGACTGCGCCCGCTGTGGAAGCTCGAGACGCCCCAGGACTTCATCTTCAGCTCCGAGCCCGGCGTCGTCTCGGTCGATCAGATGGTCTCCGAGCCGCAGCCGATGGCGCCGGGCCAGAAGTACATGGTGTTGATCGATCGCGAGAGGCATCGCGCCACGCTCCATCCGCACGCCGAGATGCTGCGCGAGGTCCGCAGGCGCTGGCTGGCGCGGACGGACGTCGCCGAGGTGGCCCTCTACGACCGCGCGCTCGAGACCGGCGGCCCGCTCGAGGGCCCCGAGATCCCCGGCTATACGGACGCCGGGCCCGAGGAGCCCGTCAAGGTCGAGGACCGGGTCCTCGCCGGCTTCGGCTGGCAGCGCGACGACGTCAAGCTCGTCCAGCAGATGGCCGACAACGGGGCCGAGCCGATCGGCTCGCTGGGCTACGACGGCCCGCTGGCCGCCCTCTCGCCGGAGCGGCAGAACCTCGCCGACTTCTTCAAGGAGACCGTCGCGGTGGTGACCAACCCGGCGATCGATCGCGAGCGCGAGATCGAGCACTTCTCGACCCGGGCTGTGTTCGGCCGGCGGCCTGCGTTCGTGGATCCGTCGGCAGACAGCCAGACCATCGAGACCGACTTCCCGGTGATCCTCGGCGGGCACCACGACCTGGCGCCGCTCCCGCACAGCGCCTACCGCCGGATCGCCAGCGAGCAGGGCACCTTCGTGCTCGAGGACCTCTGGGAGGTCTTCGGCAGCCGCGCCAAGGCGATCGACATCGCCCTGCTCGAGTCCGAGACCACCCAGGGCGCGGTCGAGAGGCTCCGCCAGGAGGCGGTGGTCGCGGTCAGCGAGGGCTGTGAGCTGCTCGTCCTCACTGACCGCACGGTCTATGACGGCGACCGCCGCTACATCGATCCGCACCTGGCGGTCTCCGCGATCGACCAGTCCCTGAAGCAGTTCCAGGTCGGGCCCGGCCAGGAGAACCTGCGCCGGCGCTGCTCGATTGTCCTGCGCTCGGCCGCGATCCGCAACGTCCACGACGTCATGCTGGCCCTCGGCCTCGGGGCCAACGGCGTCTGCCCGTACGTGATGCTCGAGGTGATCTGCGTCGACGACTACGAGAACGACGTCGCCAACCTCTGCTCGGCGCTTCGCAAGGGGATCGAGAAGGTGATCTCCACGATCGGGATCCACGAGGTCCGCGGCTACGCCCGCCAGTTCTCCTCGATCGGCGTCAAGCCCGAGCTCGCGGAGATCCTCCAGACCGAGGCCTTCGCGGCCTCGGACACGGGCGGCAACGGGTTCGCGCAGCTCGACGCCGACACGAACCAGCGCCAGAAGATCCTCGCCGGCGACGAGGAGTCGAAGCCGGCGAAGACCTTCCGCTTCTACCCGAAGGTCTACAAGGCGGCGATCGCGACGGCGAACGGGAACGCGGACTTCGCCGAGTACTCGCAGAAGGTGCGCGACCTGGAGGCCGACAGCCCGATCTCGATGCGCCACGTCATGGGGCTCCGCAAGGAGCCCGAGCGCGAGCCCGTCGATCCTGCGCAGGTGGACGCCTCGGTCGGCCACCACGACTACCCGGTGGTGATCAGCTCGATGAGCTTCGGCTCCCAGTCCGAGCCGGCCTTCCGCGCCTATGCCGAGGCGGCCAAGGCGATCAACATCCTCTGCATCAACGGGGAGGGCGGGGAGATCCAGGACATGTACGGCCGCTACCGCAAGTGGCGTGGGCAGCAGGTCGCCTCGGGGCGCTTCGGCGTCTCCGCCGAGATGCTCAACTCCTCCTACGTCGCCGAGATCAAGATCGGCCAGGGCGCGAAGCCCGGCGAGGGCGGCCACCTGCCGGGCAAGAAGGTCTCGGAGAAGGTCGCCGCGGCGCGGAACGCGTCACCCGGCACCGACCTGATCTCGCCCTCGAACAACCACGACCTCTACTCGATCGAGGACCTCGCGGAGCTGATCGACGAGCTGAAGACCGTCAACCCGGACCTGCGGGTCTCGGTCAAGGTCCCGGTGGTGCCTAACATCGGCACGATCGGCCTCGGCATCGCCAAGGCCGGCGCCGACATCATCACCCTGTCCGGCTTCGAGGGAGGCACCGGCGCGGCGCGCCAGCACGCGCTCCGCCACGTCGGCCTCCCGTCCGACATCGGCACGCGCGCGGTGCACCGCGCGCTGATGGAGGCCGGCATCCGCAACCGTGTCGAGATCTGGGCCGATGGCGGCTACCGCCACGCCCACGACATCGTGAAGCTCCACTGCATGGGCGCCAACCGCGTCGCCTTCGGAACCCTGGCGATGGTCTCCCTGGGCTGCACGATCTGCCGCGGCTGCCAGCTCGACACCTGCCACGTGGGCATCGCGACCCAGATCGAGACCGTCGAGCAGGCCCAGGAGCACGGCCTGAAGAAATTCACCCCCCAGGCCGTCGACTCGGCCGCCGAGAGCTGCGCCCGCTTCTTCCAGGCGATGGGCGAGGAGGTGAAGGAGGTCGTCGGCTCGCTCGGCTACGAGCGCGCACAGGACCTCGTCGGCCGCTACGACCTGCTGGAGCAGATCTCGCACCAGGAGAAGATCGACCTGGCGCCGCTGATCACGCCGCTCGAGGAGTTCCTCGACCTCGAGCCGATCGACCTTCCCGTCGAGGAGGAGGAGGCGCTGGTCGAGGCCCGCGCCGAGGCCGGCCTCGTGCGCGCCAAGCCGCTCCGGATGGAGCCCAAGCAGGCGTCGGCGCAGATCGCCGAGGTGTCCGAGCGCGTCTTCGACGGCTCCTGCGTGAGCGTCGAGTTCCCGCGGCGGACGGACGCAAACGATCGGGTGCTCGGCACCGAGCTCTCGGGCGCGATCGCGCGAGCGCGCATCTACGACGGAGCGCCGGAGGGCACGGAGAACGACGAGCTCGCTCAGCTCCTCTTCAACGGAGGAAGCGTGGCCGGCCAGGGCTTCGGCGCCTTCAACGAGTGGGG
>DATBHQ010000181.1:0-22475 GCA_036557385.1 Solirubrobacterales bacterium
GCACCAGGCGATCCAGTTCAAGCTCGCCGACATGGCCACGAAGGTGGAGGCCGCCCGCCTCATGACGCGCAAGGCGGCCCGCATGAAGGACGCCGGCGAGCGCTCCGATCTCGAGGCCGGGATGGCGAAGCTCCTGGCCAGCGAGACCGGCAAGGAGGTCGTCGAGGAGTCATTCCGGATCCATGGCGGCTACGGCTACTCCAAGGAGTACGAGATCGAGCGTCTCTATCGTGACGCTCCCCTGCTGCTGATCGGGGAGGGGACCTCCGAGATCCAGCGGATGGTGATCGGCAAGAAGCTGCTGGAGCGGAACAAGATTTGAGCCCCGTCGCCCTGGTCAGCGGGGCGAACCGCGGGATCGGGGCGGAGATCGCCCGCGAGCTCGCGGCGGATCACGACTTCCTCGTCTTCGCCGGAGCGCGCAATCCGGACGAGGTCGAGACGGCTGCCCGGATCGAGCCGATCCGGCTCGACGTCACAGACCAGGCGACTATCGACGCGGCGCGGGACCGGATCGACGCCGGCCCGGGGCGGGTCGACGCGCTCGTCAACAACGCCGGCGTCTATGGCGATCCGGTCGGTGCGGCGGACTACGATCTCGACGGCGCCCACGAGGTCCTCGAGGTCAACACCTTCGGCCCCTGGCGGTTGATCGAGGCGTTTCTGCCCCTGCTCAGGGCGAGCGACGCGCCTCGCATAGTGAACGTCTCAAGCGGCGCCGGGCAGCTGTCCGACATGAACGGCGGCCGGGCCGCATACCGCCTCTCCAAGGCCGCGCTCAACGCCCTCACCCGGACCCTCGCCTGGGACGAGCGCTGGCTCAAGGTGAACTCGATGTGCCCGGGGTGGGTGCGGACCGACATGGGTGGATCGGGCGCCCCGAAATCGGTTGAGGAGGGCGCGGACACAGCCGTCTGGCTGGCGACGCTTCCCGATGACGGTCCGACCGGAGGCTTCTTCCGCAACCGCAAGCCGATCCCCTGGTAGGTACTAGGCCGGCGTGCAGAGGAAGGCCCCTTTCTTCAGGACCTTCTCGATGCTCCGCTTGATCCTTTCCGAGTTCGCGAACTCCTCCAGAGTGGCCGATTTCTGGCCGGCGATGGAGAGGCCCGCAAGGCATTTCGCCTTGTCCGAATCGATTCCCGCGTGGAGCAGCTGGTTCTCGATCAGCTGGGTGATCGCGATGAAGTCGAGGCCCCCGCCGAGGCAGAGCCGGACGGCGTCGAAGACGTATCCCTTCTGGGCGGCCGTAATCGAGCGCTCGAGCTCCGTGTTGGCCACGTTCCGGCGGATGTAGCCGGCGATGCAGCGGGCGTTGCGCGGCGTCAGCGCGTCGCTGCCGAAGCTGCGCGCGGTCGCCTCGTCCAGCGAGGCGAGAAAGGCGTTGCGGTCGACGATCTTGACCTCCTCGAGCCCGTCGATCTTCCACCCGTCCTGGTTCGCCAGCGCCACCGTGACGACCGCCCCCGCGAAGGATCCGCCCCGGGGCGTCACCGTGGCGGACGCACGATCGCCGTTCACAGTCAGGTCGGCGACCTGGATCGAGTCGGCATTGGAGCTCGGATCGAGGGCCTCCCTGCACGCCTTGGCGGGATCCGGTGAATCGGCGACGGACGGGGCGAGCTGCTGGAGGCCCTTCCCGGTCACCTCGTCGCACTGCGCCGGATCGGCGGTGGTGAAGGAGGTCGTCAGGACCTTGTTGATCTCGTCCTGATCGCTCGGGCCGCCGCCTCCGCAGCCCGCCGGGGCCACGAGCGCGAGCCCCGCCAGCATCGCTGAGATCGTCACCCTCCCCATGACGGCGCGAGGCTAGCAGCGCGGATGCGCTAGTAATCGAGGGGTGGCGACGACGCAGGAGCTGATCAAGACCGGGATCGAGCGCTTCCAGGAGGAGGTGCCGGCGCTGGCCCAGCTCAAGCTGGTCTTCGAGCTCGAGCTGCGCGGCAGGGGGGACGTGCAGATGTTCAGGGTGGAGGTGCCGGGCCCGAAGATCAGCAAGGCGGCGTCGACCGAGGACGCGCGGGTGACCGTGGCGATCCCTCGCTCGGACTTCAACACGCTGGCGACCGAGGGGCACGTCCGCGACTACATCGAGGCCGTCGAGAACGGGCACATCCGCGCCAGCGGCGATTCGAACATCCAGAAGCTGATCGCTCAGGTCGTCCAGCGCCACGAGCAACGGGTCCGCACCAAGAAGGTCCACTAATGCGAGGGTGCGCCGCAGCGAAGCGAGGCGCAACCCGTTAGATGGTGAGGCGGGTCGACCCCGCGGAGCTGGCCCGGCTCCGGGCGGCGACCCAGCTCCTCCATCGACCGACCGCGGCGAAGGAGCCGGCTGCGATCGCCAGGTCGATCGGGGGCGCGCAGGCGCAGGACGTCTACGCGGGCCCCCAGCACTTTCGCTCTCGCAGCCGAACGCTGAACGCGGCGGATATCGCGAGCGCGCGAACGGAGGAACGCTCGCTGCTTCGGGCATGGGTGATGCGCCGGACGGTGCACCTGATCCCGACCGACGACGCGGGCTGGTGGCTTCCCCTGTTCGAGCCGATCTTCGAGAAGTGGTCGCGCCGGCGGCTGGGACAGCTCGGGATGCCTCCCGGCGACGTGGCCAAGGCGTTGCGCGTGATGGGGAGGTCGCTCGCGAGCGATGGGCCTCTGACGCGGCCCGAGCTCGCCGGTCGTGTGGTGGACGCGGGGGTCGAGCTCAATGAGCAGACCCGGCTTCACGTCATCGGTGTGGCGGTCAACTCCGGCATCGCCTGTCTCGGGCCCGATCGTGGCTCCCAGACCTGCCTGGTGCTCCGCGAGGACTGGCTGGGCAGGCTTCCGAGGTTCGACCGCGAGATGGCGCTCGCCGAGCTCGCCCGCGTCTATCTCGGCGCCTTCGCGCCGGCAACGGATCGCGACTTCGCCTATTGGGCCGGGCTGCCACTGCGGGACGTGAGGTCCGGCCTGGAGTCGATCTCGAGGGAGATCGAGGAGGTAGGGGTCGGGGACGAGAGGATGCTGGCGCCGCGCGGCGGTCTGCCGCGGCTGCCCCGGACCGGCCAGGTGAGGATGCTCGGCAACTTCGACACCTACCTGCTGGGCTGGGCGGACCGCGGCTTCTCGGTCAGCGGCGAGCACGCGATCCACGTCAAGGAGGGCGGCGGTGGCTGGATCCGGCCGGTGATCGTCGAGGACGGCATCGTTGTCGGGGGTTGGCGCTCGACCCGGCGAGACGGGCGCCTGGAGATCTCGCTCAACCTGCCGAAGCGGGAGCGGGATCGGCTGCGGCCGAAGGTCGAGACCGAGATCGCCGACATCGAGCGCTTCGAGGGCATGGAGGCCCGGATCGTCTGACTCACGTACCATCACGCGCCGCGCGGGGAGGATTCACAAAGGAGATCGATGAGCGACGAGAACCATCAGCTGACCACCGACCAGGGCGAGCGAGAGGCCTCGGGAGCGCACGAGTACGGCCGCTTCCTGGAGGAGTTCGAGGTCGGGGCGGTCTACAAGCACTGGCCCGCGAAGACGATCACCGAGTCGGAGGACCACCTCTTCTGTCTGCTGACGATGAACCATCACCCCCTGCACGTGAACGACGTGTACGCCGCGCAATCGCAGCAGGGCCGCAACGTGGTGGCGGGACCGTACGTGTATGCGCTGATCTTCGGCATGACGGTCAACGACGTGTCGGGCAAGGCGATCGCCAACCTGGCGACCGACGAGCTCAGCCATCCGAACCCCGTCTTCCACGGCGACACCCTCTTCGTCGAGTCCGAGGTTCTCGAGGTCCGGCCGTCGCAGTCGAAGCCCGATCGGGGCGTGGTCCGGGTGCACACCCGCGCGTACAACCAGGATGGGACACTGGTGGCAGAGTTCAAGCGGGCTGTGCTGGTCCCGCGCAAGAACCCAGGCTGAGAGGAGCAGAGATGGTCAACTTCCGCAGGCTCACCGATCAGGCCAAGAAGCTCGTCGACAAGCGCGGCGGGACGGATGCCCTCAAGGAGGACGCGGACGAGCTCAAGGACATCGCGAAGGGGAAGGGCAGCCTCAAGGACAAGGCGAAGGCCGCCGGCGAGGCGATCAAGGACCCGGGCGCCCCCGGCGAGGAGAAGCCGCAGCCTCCTCAGCAGTAGCCCTCAGCAGGGAAGAACCTGGATATCGAAATCCGGGGCCGGCCCGATCGCCTCGCGCTGGCAGTGGGAGTCGGTGATCGTGTCCCGCAGGCGTCCCTTCCGCGTCCGGGTGACCGTCTCGGTCCAGAACCAGTGGTAGGCATAGACGCTGGGGTTGGTCTCGCCCGGGAACGGAGGGGAGCCGTCGTCCGGGTAATGCACGTCGGCCAGGTAGGCGCTCCCCTGCCGCGTCCGCGGCGCTACGTTCTTGCAGCCGCTCCCGACGAGCAGGCCGTCGGGCGCCGGCTCGATAGTCCAGCCGGCCGCGTTGTGCTGCTGGCGAAACTGCTCCGCGGTCTTGAAGATCTCCTCGGTGGTCTGGTCGCAGGTCAGCCGCAGGCGCTTGTGCTTCTTCTTGGCCACCGCGCCCCCTGCAACCACCAAGGCGGTCGCGATCAGGAGCAGGGAGATGGCGATGAGCGGCTTTCGGATGGTCGCGAACCTATGCGGCTGCACTCATCAAATGCTCATCGGAGTAGGATCGCCGCGGGATGGGTGGGTATGTACGGCGTGCGGCGCTGGCCGTCTTGGTTGCGGCGACGTTCGCGTGCCTCCCTTCGCTCGCAGTCGCGAACTCCCTGCTCGTTCCGAACACGAACTGGACGGCGCTGCTGCCGCCGCGGCCCGGTGCCCCCACCGAGCCCCAGCCGGGCCCGGTTCCCAACTGCGAGGTCGCCGGGATCGGCTGCATCGACACCGAGATCCAGCGACTCCAGGGCTTTCGGGACCAGCTTGGCTGCGACCACCGGGCGGTGTTCGCGACCACCTATCTCGAGCTCACCCGGGGGCTCCGGCGCGACCTCGACACCGACCCCGGCATGTTCCGGGACCGGAACTACCTCTACACGGAGGACGCGCTCTTCGCGGACATCTACTTCGACACCTTCAGGGCCTGGCAGGCGGGAGGGCGGGTGGCGCCGGCATGGCAGATCGCCTTCGAGCAGGCCGCCCACGGACAGATCACCGGCGCCCAGGAGATGCTCCTCGGGATCAACGCCCACGTTCAGAACGACATGCCCTTCGTGATCGCGGCGCTCGGTGTGCGAACGCCGGACGGCGCCTCGCGCAAACCCGATCACGACGCGGTCAACGAGGTGCTGAACCGCGCCTACGAGCCGGTGGTCGACGCGATCCGGCAGCGGTACGACCCGCTGATCGGGGTGACCAATCCGGCGATCGCGCCGGCGGACGACATCGCCGGCCTCGAGCTGGTGCGGGTGTGGCGCGAGCTGGTCTGGCGAAACGCGGAGAGGCTGCTGCTGGCGAAGACCGACGCGCAGCGGCAGACGATCACCAAGCAGATCGAGACCAACGCCGCCGACTGGGCGAGGGGGATGGCGGCCGTGCAGGTGCCCGGGATCCGGGCGTCGCGAGACGGCTACTGCGAGAAGCAGCTGGGTCAGTGAGCCTCGTCCGGCGCGTGCGCCGGCGGGCGCGACTCCTCCGCGAGGGAGGTGATCTCGAGCACTCCCCGTGAGGCCTCCTCGAGGACCTCGGTCGCCTCCTCGGCCGAGCGCGCATACAGCTCGACCAGCAGGTGGACGATGATCCGCTCCTCGTCGTGCTTGTGGAAGCGGACGTGGGTGAAGAACTCCCGTGTGCCGGCCTCGCCGAAGGAGCCGTAGGTGAGTGATTCAGCCGCCTCCGGGCCGGAGCAGGTCTCGACCTGGTCCTGGTCGACCGTCACCGTGCAGGAGGCCACCCAGGGAGTGCCGGCCACCATCCGCTCCCAGCGGTCCTCGACGGGGACGACCTTGTCGTCCTGGATCGTCAGGTGCGGCTGGTCGTGCAGGCAGCGCAGGCACTGAACGACCGCCTCCTGGACCTCGTCGAGGCGCTCCGCGGGCTCCCCGGTCTCGGGGTCGATGCGGAGGATCGCGTCGTAGTGCATCTGGACCTCGAGGTCCCGGGCCCAGCAGCGATAGCAGCGCAGCCACGCCGAGCGGTCTCCGTTGAGCTCGGTCATCTCTCCCAGTGGATGCGCTTGTTCTGGAGCTTGCAGTTCACCTCGAGCCAGCGACCACCCGGCCTCCTGCCGCTGCAGTCAAATCCCTGCACATGGGTCTTGCGCCGGTTCTTGAACTCTTTGACGATCTTCTTGGCCTTCCAGCAGGCGGTGCCGCCCTTGACGGTCACTCCGAAGCCGCAGCTGACGGCCGCGGTGGCGCCGGCGGTCAGCAGCAGCGCCGCGCAGAGCAGCCCGGCGGCGGCCACGGCACTGGCCAGAACGCCTCTCATCCGTCCCTCTCTCACGCCGGCTGCGCGGCGCGGTGGCGCTCGGCCACCAGCTCCGCGATCTCTCCCATGATCCGGTTGATCTCGAAGTCCTTCGGCGTGTAGACGCCGTCGACCCCGGCCTCGCGCATGGCGGCGGCGTCGACCGCCGGGATGATGCCGCCGACCACGACGGGAATGTCCGCGCCCTGCTCGCGGAGGAGCTCGACGACGCGCGGGACGAGCTCTCTGTGTGAGCCCGAGAGGATCGAGAGGCCCACGACATCGACATCCTCTTGAACCGCGGAGCTCACGATCTGCTCGGGGGTCAGGCGTATGCCCTGGTAGATCACCTCCATGCCGACGTCGCGGGCGCGCACGGCGATCTGCTCGGCGCCGTTGGAGTGCCCGTCGAGGCCTGGCTTGCCGACCAGAATCCGGATCGGGTGGCCGATCTCGTCGGAGACCGCCTTGACCCGGTCCCTGACCTGGCCGAGCAGGTCGCCGTTGACCGCGCCGCCCGCAGCCTCGGACACGCCGGTGGGGGCGCGATAGTCGCCGAAGACCTCGCGCAGGACCCCGGCCCACTCGCCGGTGGTGACGCCGGCCTTGGCCGCCTCGATCGTCGCGGGCATGATGTTCGCCGACTCGTCGCGGGCCGCCTCGGCGAGGCTCCGGAGGGCGGCGTCGACCGCCCCCTGGTCGCGCTCGGCGCGCCACTCCTCGAGCGCTGCGATCCGCTCGCGCTCGACCTCGGGGTCCGGGGTGAGGATGCCGCCGTCCTCTCCCGTGGTCAGGGGGGAGTCCTCGGCCTCGGTGAACTCGTTCTGCCCGACGACGACGATCTCCCCGCTCTCGATCTTGGCGATCCGCTCGCGGTTCGACTCGACCAGGCGAGCCTTCATGTAGGGCACCGCCTCGACCGCGCCGCCGCGGTCGGCGACCTCCTTCATCTCAGCCTTGGCGCCCTCCACGAGCTCGGCGACGAGACCCTCCATGACCTTCGAGCCCTCGAAGATGTCCGGGTAGTCGAGCATGTCGGTCTCGTTGGCGAGGATCTGCTGGATGCGGAGGCTCCACTGCTGGTCCCAGGGGCGGGGGAGGCCCAGCGCCTCGTTCCAGGCGGGGAGCTGGATCGCGCGGGCGCGGGCATTGCGGCCGATGGTCACCGCGAGCGCCTCGAGCACGATCCGCGGCACGTTGTTCTCGGGCTGTGACTCGGTCAGGCCGAGCGAGTTCACCTGCACGCCGTAGCGGAGCCGCAGGAACTTGGGCTCGGTGACGCCGTAGCGGTTGCGGCCGATCCACTCCCACATCTCGCCCATGGCGCGCAGCTTCGCGTGCTCCTCGATGAACCGGACCCCGGCGTTGACGAAGAATGAGATCCGTCCGAATACCTTCGGGAAATCGTCCTCTGAAACCTGGCCGCGGGCCTTGACCTCGTCGAGGACCGCGATGGCGGTGGAGAGGGCGTAGGCGACCTCTTGGACGGGCGTGGCCCCCGCCTCCTGGAGATGGTAGGAGCAGACGTTGATCGGGTTCCACTTCGGGATCTCGTTGACGGTGAAGGCGACCGTGTCCGCGATCAGCCGCATCGAGGGCCCGGGCGGGAAGGCGTAGGTGCCGCGCGAGAGGTACTCCTTGATGATGTCGTTCTGGGTCGTCCCCTGGAGGGCGGAGCGCTCGACCCCGTTCTCCTCGGCGACCGTGGCGTAGAGGGCGAGCAGCCAGGCGGCGGTGGCGTTGATCGTCATCGAGGTGTTCATCTCGTCCAGGGGGATGCCGTCGAAGAGCGTGTGCATGTCGCCCTTGTGGGCGATCGAGACCCCGACCTTGCCGACCTCGCCGCGGGCGAGCTCGGCGTCGGGGTCGTAGCCCGTCTGGGTGGGGAGGTCGAAGGCGACGGAGAGCCCGGTCTGGCCCTTCGCGAGGTTCCTGCGGTAGAGCTCGTTCGAGCGGCGGGCGTCGGAATGGCCTGCGTACGTCCGCATTACCCACGGCCGGTCGCGTTCCGGCAGGCGATGCTCGCTCATGGGCTAATGGTAAGCCGACGGTAGGCCCACCGCTCCGTCCGGCGTTGCAAGGTGTTCTTGCAGACTCCCGGAAGGCACGGGTCTACGCTCACGCTCGGATTCCGATGAAGACAAAGCTGACAGCCCTGGTCATCGCCTGCGCGGCCCTCGCGGCCGGCGCGGCGGCGCAGGCGGCTCCGATCCCGGTCGCCGTCTACCAGTTCCAGAGCCAGGACGACGTGGCCGCCTTCCAGAAGGTCTCCAGCGGCAAGTGCAAGCGCAAGTGGGCCGGGAACCAGGTGATGTCGATCCGCGTCAGGGAGGGCACCTCCTGCACCTTCCGCTCCTCCGTCGTCGCGGACTCGTCCGACCAGTACGCGGACCAGGGGATGGTCGCCACGACCACGGTCTCCGGCGGGAGCAAGAAGCAGCAGTTCAAGTCGTTCGCCGCCGTCGGCGTGCGCCGCAGCGACACCGCCGGCTATCTGCTTCGCGTCCTGCCGAACAAGCACAAGTGGCAGTACTTCCGCGACCCGAAGGGGTCGGGCGGAGCGAAGCTCGTGGCGTCCGGTGGCGGCAAGTTCGTCAAGACCGGCAGGAAGCCGAACGTGATCGCGATTCGCGCGTTCTCGCGGGGCGGGACCACCACCAGCGTGATCGCGACGGTCAACGGCCGCCGCGTGGTGAGCACCACGGACTCGGGCGCCGATCAGCCCGACGGGCGCCAGACCGCGGTCAGCGCCGGCGCCAAGGGCTCCGGCTCGGGTGCCGGGATCACCGGGTTCTTCGACAACGTCACGGTCCAGGTGCCCAACCCGTTCGGGTAGGTCCGGCGGCGGTGTTTGTGGCCGCCGATTTTGGCGAAGCCGGGTTGGAATCTCCCGTCCACTCGGTCACGATCCTCTACATTCGCGCCGTGGCCACGACCACGGTTGAGCGCCCCAAATCGGCCGGTCCCGAGTCGGGCGTGGGAGGGAACTGGCTCGTGATCGTCCTCAACGACGACCACAACACCTTCGACCACGTCGCCCACACGCTCTCCAGCGTGATCCCGGGCGTTAGCCTCGATCGCGGCTACCGCTACGCGGACAAGATCCACAACAGCGGCCGGGCCGCGGTCTGGACCGGTCCCCGCGAGCCCGCGGAGCTCTACTGGGAGCAGCTCAAGGACGCCGGGTTGACGATGGCCCCGCTCGAGCAGCACTAGCGCGGCGGGCCCAGCAGCCTCTGCCGACCGGGGCGGCGCCTACGGTTCGCGCGCATGCTCGGCTCCGGGACGTTCCGCCTCGAGCCTCCTCGGCTGCGCACGACCGAGGACCCGGCCGGCGAGCGCCACGCGACCTGGTTCGAGCTCTTCTTCGACCTCGTCTTCGCCGCGGCGGTGGTCGAGCTGGCGACCGCGCTCGCCCATGACCCGACGAGCGCCGTCTTCGGTCGCTTCGCCGGCCTCTTCCTCGCGATCGCCTGGGCGTGGACCGGCTTCGCCGTCTACGCCAACCGCTTCGACACCGACGACCTGATCTACCGGCTGATCAAGGCCGCCGCGGCCTTCGCGACCGCGGCCATCGCCATCGAGATCCCTCGTCTGATGGCGGGGGAGGGCGGCACCATCGTCTTCGCCATCGGCTACGCCGTCGTGAGGCTGCTGCTGGTCGCCCTCTACGTGCGTGCCAGATTCCACGTCTTCGGGTGGGCCCGGCGGCTGGTCGACGCCTACATCGCGGCATACACGTTCACCGCCGGGCTGTGGCTGGTCTCGGCCGTAGTCCCCGGTCCGGCGCGCTTCATCCTCTGGGGACTGGCACTCGGCCTGGACCTCTGCGTGCCGCCGTACGCCTGGCGGATACTCGGCCCGTCGACCATCGTCGTCTCTCACATCACCGAGCGCTTTGGCCAGTTCTTCATCGTCGTGCTCGGACAGTCGGTGGCCTCGGTCGTGGCGGCGCTCGCCGGCTTCCAGTTCACCTTCGAGGCCTGGGTCCTCGCGGGAGCCTGCTTCATCACCGCGCTCTGCCTCTGGTGGATCTACTTCGACCTCGCGGACACCTCGGTGGTCGGGCGCGGGACGCTCGGGCTGGTCTTCCTATACGGGCACTTTCCGCTCTTCCCCGGCATCGCCGCCTTTGCGGCGGGCACGACGCTTGCCATCACCCACGCCGGCGAGCCCGGCCTCGGAGCCGGCGCGCGCTGGGCGCTCGCCGGAGGCCTCGCGGCGTTCGCGCTGGCGCTCGCCGTCATCCACCTCGGCGCCGAGTGGACCTCGATGCGGGACAGGACGTTTCTCAGCCGGCTGCTGCTCGTCGCGCTGCTGGTGGTGTTGGCGGCGCTCGGGAGCGGGCTGGATCCGCTCGTCTTCGTGTTGCTCGTGACGGGCGGGGTGCTCGGCCAGCTGCTCCTGGAGGCGTTCACCTTCCCGGCCGGGGCCGCGTCGATCCTGGCGCCAGAGGAGGAGGCGGCGCTCGAATCAGGCGGCGGCTAGCAGCGAGAGATCGCTCCCCGGGCCGCCGACGAGGCTGAGCCCGACCGGCTCTCCGAGCTCGCGGAGCGGCAGCGAGATCGCGGGCGCCCCCGCGAGCGTCGCGAGCGAGGTGAGCCGGCCGGCGGAGACGCGCGCCCTCTCCCGCTCGTCCGCGTCGGCATCGCGGCGCGGCGCCGGGGTCCCGGTCGTGGGCAGGAGGAGGGCCTCGTCCGGGGCGAGCCGTGCGATGGCGTCGGCGATCGCCCGCGCGACCGGCTCTGCGGCGGCGACGTCCTCCGGGCCGAACCCTGCCGCGCGCTCGAGGCGAGCCGCGATGTCGGGACCGAGCGCGGGGTGGGCCGACTCGACCCACTCGCCGTAGTTCCGCCACACCTGTGCGCCCTGGAGGACGTTGAAGGCGGACATCGCATCGGCCGGCGAGGGGGCGTCGTCGAGCAGCGGCGTCTCGGAGAGCTCCGCACCGAGCCGGTCCGCCAGGCCGCCCGCGGCGGTCCGAACGGCCTCCGCCACCTCGGATTCGGCGGCCGCGAACGCGACGGGGGAGATCAGCAGCCGGGACGGGGGAGCGGCCTCCGGCGCCTCGCCGAGAAGCACCCCGGCCGCCCGCCGAAGCCTCTCCGGCTCCGCTGCGAGCAGGCCGACCGTGTCGAAGCTCTGCGCGAGCGGCATCACCCCGTCCACCGGGATCCGGCCGTGCGTGGGGCGGAACCCGTAGACGCCGCAGTAGGACGCGGGCACCCGGATCGAGCCGAGGGTGTCGGTGCCCAGGCCGAGGTCGCTGAGCCCGCCCGCGACCGCGGAGGCGGGGCCGCTGGTGGATCCGCCGGGGTCGCGGTCGGTCGCCGCGGGATTCGTCGGCATGCCGAAGTGATCGTTTCCACCGCTCAGGCTGAAGGCGAGCTCCGCGCACTGGCCCTTGCCCACCACCGACGCGCCGGCGCCGAGGAGGGCGGCGACGGTGGGAGCGCTTCGCGGCGCGGAGCGGTGGGCCGCCGCCCAGTCGGGGTTGCCGCCGCCGGTGACGGCGCCCTCGACGTCGATCACGTCCTTGACGACGACGCTCAGGCCGGCCAGCGGGCCAGCGCCACCCGCCGTGACGACGGTCGGGTCAAAGCCCGGCACCAGTGCGCCGAGTGGGTCGGTGCTCACCCCCTAGTTCTAGAGGACTATTTCTTCGGGGCGTCCTGCACCAGCGTGTTGTTGCCGGAGCCGCCCTTGAGGCGGTCCTTGCCCGGCCCGCCGATGAGCTGATCGGGTCCTGGACCACCGAAGAGGCGGTCCATGCCGGGGCCTCCTCCGAGCAGGTCCGCCCCCGCCGCGCCGCGGAGGACGTCGTCCCCGCTGTTGCCGCTGACGAGATCGTCGTCCGTCCCGCCGTTGAGCGTGTCGTCGCCGGAGTTGCCGATCAGGATGTCGCGGCCGGCGAAGCTCGTCACCTGGTCGCTGCCGCTGCCGCCGGTGATCTGGTCCCGCAGGATCCCACCCCGCGCGTGGTCATCGCCGCGCCCGCCCAGGACGAGGTTGAAGCAGGTGGTGCCGCCGATGTAGCGGTCGTCGCCCGAACCGAGCGACGCGCCGCAGCCCGTGCCGTGGCCGAAGCCACCGGGAAGATCGCGCTCGGAGAAGCCGTCCCCTGCTCCGACCCCGGAGAGGTCCACCCGGTCGTCGCCGGCGCCGGTGAGCGCGTCGACCTCGGAGATGCGAGAGCAGGCGGCCGGGCCGGTGCGGGGATTCTTGCCGTTCACCTTCACCCGGCCCGCCTTGCAGATCACCCTGGCCCGGTCGTCCTTCTTTCCGCCCTTCACGACCAGAAGCGAGCCGCTGACCGTCGAGCGCACCTTGGCGTCCGCAACCGGCACGACGAGGAGCGCCGCCACGAGGGCGACGGGCAGGATCAGGGTCAGGGGTCTGGTGCGCACGGGCAATGAAGGAACACCGGGAGGATGAGGAAGTAGCTGGGCGCTACTCGCCGGCGATCAGGACGTGCCAGACCGGCAGGAGAGGCTTGTTGTAGTAGTTGAGCGACTCCTCGCGGAGCGCCGCGACCTCATCGGAGTACCAGTAGCGCTCGAAGTCGCTCCGGGCCTCCCAGAGCGAGGCCTGGCGGAAGTGGAGCGGGTCCTCGACGTTGCGGGTCAGCGACCAGCCCTTGGCGCCGAAGGCCATCGCGCGGGCAGCGCCGGGCTCCCAGATCTCGTACCAGCGCTCGGCCCGGAAGGGGTGGACGTGCCACTCGATGTAGACGACGTCGAGCGTCCCGCCGCGGGGGCTGGGCTGCTCCCAGGTGCCCTGCGTCCTCTCGGGAGTGCTCACGCGCCAACCTCGGCCCGGATCGCCCCCGGGCCCTCCTCGACCTTGCCCTCCTCCTCGCTGGTGGCGCCGACCAGGATCGAGATCTTGCCGAGGTGCTTGTTCTCGTGGAGCAGCTGGTGCGCCTCCGCCACGCCGTCGAAGCCCATCACCTGCCAGAGCACCGGCTGGATCTTGCCCTCGGCCATCAGCTCGTTGGCGCGCCAGCACTCATAGGCATTGGCGAAGTGGGAGCCGATGATCTGCTTCTGGCGCATCCACAGGTAGCGCACGTCGAAGTCGAGCGTGTAGCCCGAGGTGGCCCCGCAGATCACGACCTTCCCGAACGGCTTCACCACGAAGACCGAGGTGGGGAAGGTCGCCTGGCCGACGTGCTCGAAGACGATGTCGGGTGAGTCACCGAGGATCTCCTTGACCTTCTTCGCGAAGGCCCGGGACTCCTTGAAGCGCCCCTTCTCGGCCTCCCGGTCGGTGAGGTTCTCCTCGGTCCGCATCATCCCGGTGAACTCGTTGCGGTTGATGTAGTCGACCGCGCCGAGCCGCTTCACCAGCTCGCCCTTCTCGTCCGAGGAGACCACCCCGACGGCGTTCGCCCCCGAGGCGGCACAGAGCTGCGTCGCGAACACGCCGAGGCCGCCGGCGGCGCCCCAGATCAGGACGTCCTGGCCGGCCTGCAGCTTGCACTGGTCGATCAGCATCCGGTAGGCGGTGAAGTAGGTGAGGCCGTAGGCGGAGGACTCGGCCCAGGAGAGGTTCTGGGGACGGGGGAGGAGCTGCTGGGCCTGGACCTTGGTGAACTGAGCGAACGAGCCCCAGGTCGTCTCGTATCCCCAGATCTCCTGGCTGGGGGCGGCGAGCGGGTCGAGGCCGTGGACCTCGACGTCCTCGTAGGACGCCTGGTTGCAGTGGATCACCACCTCGTCGCCGGGCTTCCATTTGGTGACGCCCTCGCCGACCTTCCAGACGATCCCCGAGGCGTCGGAGCCGCCGATGTGGTGCCCCCACTGCTCGTGGTCGCCGTAGCCGAAGACGGACACCGGCTTGCCGAGCGCCGCCCAGACGTTGTTGAAGTTGACGCCCGCGGCCATCACCCGGACGATCACCTCGAAGGCGCCGGGCTCGGGAACCTCGATCTCCTCGACCTGGAAGGCGTCCTTGGGCTCGCCCTCGCGCTCCGGGCGGATCACCCAGGCGGCCATCTTCTCGGGCAGCTCGCCCGGCTGGACATCGAGCTTCGATACGTCGGCGATCTCTACGGCCAAGGGGACTCCCGCGTTCGGTGGTGGTGGACGCGTGGATCGTAGTCAACGACCGGGTGTCAGGTTCCCGTCCGGGGCCGCGACTACGTTCGTGAGTCCATGGAAGCCTCGGAGAAACCCCAGCTCCCGCTCGATGAGGGCCAGGCCGTCCGGGCGATCGACGATCGCCTGGTGATCGAGCGCCTGGAGGTGCATGACGCGGGCGCGGCGCGCGTCGTGCGCGAGCAGGCGAAGAAGAACCACCCTCCCGCGGAGACCGTGGCTCGCGCGATCGAGATCGGCGCCCGCCTGATCGAGTCCGAGGGAACCGCCGCGAACGTGGACTTCGTGAACGCGCAGTTCGAGCGGCACATGGGCCGGCTCGGCGAGCAGCTCAGCGGGGTGCTCGAGTCGGGGAGCGAGGAGCTCGCCGAGCACATCACCTCGACCTTCGGCATCGATCGGAGCGACTCGGTCCAGCAGCAGATCCGCGAGCTGCTGATCAAGGCGAACGAGCATCAGCGCACGGAGATGATCCGACTCTTCAACTCGGAGGAGGGGACGAATCCGCTCGCCGACTTCAAGTCGTCGGTGACGAGCAAGGTTGCGGAGGCGGCCCAGCGAAGCGAGCGACAGGCCGAGTCGATGCGTGAGACACACGCGCGCGAATCGAAGGAGATGCGCGACGAGATCGCTGCCCTGCGGACCGAGATCGCGCGTCTGACCGAGCAGGAGCGAGGCGAGGAACGGGTCGCCGAGGCCGAGGCGGCCGGCACCCGAAAGGGCAGGGGCTTCGAGGGGCGGGTCGATGGCGCGCTCGAGCGGATTGCGGCCACTCGCGGCGACGCCTCGTCACACACCGGTGGCGAGGGGGCCGAGGGGGGTGGCAAGAAGGGCGACACCCTGATCGAGTTGGAGGCGGCGAACGGGCCGGCGTGCGGCCGCATCGTCTTCGAGGCGAAGGACACCAGGCCCTCGAAAAACGAAGCCTGGAAGCAGCTCAACGAAGCGATGGCGAGACGGGCCGCAGCTTTCGGGGTGCTCGTGGTCGCCGGCGAAGAGAACGTGCCCGCGGGGCGCGAGACGCTGACGGAGTACGAAGGCAACAAGATGATCGTGGCCGTCGACCGGGAGGATCCGGAGGGCTTGCCGCTCGAGGTGGCTTATCGGCTTGCTGCAGCGCGGGTCGTGATGGCACGCGAGCGCGATCTGACGGTGGACGCTCCCGCCGTGCGCGACGCAGCGGAGGAAGCGGTCACCTGCCTCAAGCAGGCGCAGGCGATCCGCGCCACCCTGACCGGCATCAAGACGAGTTCGGACAAGGCGCGGGCCACCCTGGACGAGATGGTGGAGGCAGTACGTGCCAGACTCGAGCGCGTCGAGTCCCTGATCGAAGTGGCGGAAGAGGACAAATGACCGGGCGAGAATTGCGTCCATCTCGCCTCAAGGCGGTCAGGAGTCAGCACGCGATGGACGACAAAGCCAGCAGAGACAAAATGGAAGCGTCCGAGAACGCTGGAATGTCACGGCCGGGACGTGGCGGACCCGCACTACACCGCATAGATCCCGACCGGATCGCCCAGGAGTTTTCCGCCGACGGCAACGCCGCCGGCGTCGCCCGGCTCGAGCTGATGGTCGGAACCATCTTCGATCGGCTCGTGGCGAACCCGGGTGAGAATCGTTAGGCGCCCGGCCATGAGGCGCCTCCTGATCCCGTCCACCCTGGTGGTCGCCGTCCTGGCGATCGGGGGCTGCGGCGGAGGGGATGACGACGGCTCGGGGGAGACCACCACCGCCGGGGCACAGCCCGGCGGCGAGCTCTTCACGCAGACGACTCACAAGGGAACGCTGTCGCCCATCGCGGGCCGGGACGACGTGTTCAAGCTCACCTTCGACCAGGCCTCGCCGGACGTCACCGTCTTCACCGACCGGCCCGTGAGGAGCGCGTCGACGGAGGCGCTGCCGGACTTCGTCAACCTCTGGGACCGGCGCGGGTTCGGCCAGGACCCGCCGAACGCGGCGCTGGTCCTCGACGAGGAGCCGGATGACGCCGACACCGCGGTCTTCACCCTCGCCGACCCGACCTATGACCAGGGAAGCGGCGCGGTCAGCTACACGGCCACGCACGTGAGCGGCGGCACCTCAAGCCTGCCCTCGGACGAGCACATCGATCCCCCGCCCACCTTCGGAGACGCTCACCTCTTCATCGATCCCTCGGGCGCGGGCGATCAGCACGCGATCGCCGTCGACGTGGGAGGGGCGAAGCAGGGCAACCACACGCAGATCACCTTCAATTCTCCCTGGACCATCTTCGTGGGCGCCGGGGAGCAGGGCGGGTCCTGGGTCGTCGGCCCCAATCCCGGCGGCGGCTTCGTCACGACGTCCGTCGTGAACCTGACGAGCTCCGGCGGCGCTCAGTTCAACCTCGAGGGCGGCACCGGAGCCATCACGGGGACCGCCAGCGTTCCGCCCGGCGCGAAGGTCGGCATCCAGGTGGATGACAACCCGGAGCAGACCGTGAAGAGCGGCAGCTTCTCGCTCAGCCCCTGACTGGCCCAGGAGCTACGGGAGCAGCAGCTGGTTCTGCGCGGAGGGCCGCTCGGCCCCGACGGTGAAGGCGAACGGCCGCACGGCGATCCCGCTGACGCTCGCCTCGTAGGTGCCCGTCTTCATGTCCAGCCTGACCGTGCCCGTGCCCGCGGGCGGAATCTCGGCGCTGTCGGCGTCGACCGGGCCGTGGATCGAGAGTGTCCCGGGATCGGTGGTCAGGTTCGCGATCGTGAAGTTGACCAACCCGGCGCCGAACTCCTTGGGTGAGACCCCCACGCCGTCCTTGGCGATCTTCACCGAGACCTCGGCGGGGACCGGCGGGCGCGGGTCGTTCTTGAAGTCGTCTCGGCCGCAGCCCGCGATCAGCAGCACCGTCAGGGCGGCGGCGGCGAACAGAAGCACTCTGCCCCTCTCCCGCAGCATGCGCGGAGGAATCTAGCCGAACCGAGCGACGTGTCGCGCTACTCGTCGGAGACGAAGGGCAGCGCGACGACCTCGGCGGTGACGCCGCCGTCGCCGACCTGGAGACGGTCGCCCTCGTCGGCCTCGCGCCTGACGATCGCCAGGGCGATCGAGGCGAGGGCGGGGGAGAGGCAGGCGGTCCCGATCGTGCCGACCTCCTTGTCGCCCAGCCGGAGCGGATCGCCGTGCTCAGCGGGGCCGCTCAGACGCAGTCCCCGCAGCCTGCGATTCGGCCTGCCGCGGTAGTGCAGCCGGGCCACCGGCTCCTGGCCGATGTAGCAGCCCTTCTCGAAGCTCACGGCGCGCTCGGTGATCCCGGCCTCCGCCGGCATCGACTCTACGCCCATGTCGAGGCCGAAGCGGGGACGTCCCGATTCGACTCGGATGATCTCGGCGGCCGCCTCGCTCACCTCGACCGCGCCCGCGTCGGCGAGCAGCTCCGCGAGGCGCGGCGAGGCATCGGCTTCCGTGATCAGGTCCACGCCGACGTCGGTGGCGACGCCGAGAACCTCGATCCCGTCCCAGTCACGAAGGCGCTGAGCGTGCTCGGGCCCGAGGCCCTCGAACGCGCTGAGCTGAGCCGCCCGTGGCCCGATCAGCGAGGTGATCGCCCAGCGCTCGCCTGCGTCCTCGATCTCGACCTGGCGGCCGATGCTGTAGGTGCGCAGGTGCTTGAGGACCGCGGTCGCCGGGCCGGGCTCGAGGTCCAGCCGGATCTCATCTCCCTGCGGGCGCAGCACCCGCATGTCCGCCTGCAGGTGCCCCTTGCGATCGAGCAGCGCGGCGTAGCAGCCGCGCCCCGGCTCGAGCGCCTCGATCTCGTTGGTGAGCTGTCCCTGCAGATACTCGGCGGCGTCCGGCCCGCTGAGCGTGAGCGCGGCGCGCTCGCGGCGCAGGAATCCGGCCTCCTCGCGCAGGGCCCTGTACTGCCCGTCGAGCTCCACCGGCGTCGCGATCTGGGCCATGGGCCGATTGTAGGGACCGCGCCAGAAGTTAGGAGAGACAAACTTTTGAGTTTGGATTTGCTATCAATCCGGGAATGGCCAGCAGGGCCCACAACGCGCATCCGAAGCGGCGCACAAACGAGGCGGCGGAGAACTACGCCAAGGCGATCTACGAGCTCCAGGCCAAGGGCGAGCGGGCGGTCGGCACGAAGGCCGTCGCCGAGCGGCTGGGCGTCACGACCGGCTCGGCTTCGGGGATGTTGAAGCGGCTCGCCGAGGAGGGCGTCGTCGAGTACGAGCCGTATCGGGGGGCGCGCCTCACGCCGGAGGGTGAGCGGATCGCACTCGAGATGATCCGCCACCACCGGCTGATCGAGCTCTTCCTCGCGGAGGTGCTCGAGATGCCCTGGGACCGGGTCCATTCGGAGGCGGAGGTCCTCGAGCACCACATCTCCGAGGAGCTCGAGGAGCTGATCGCGGCGAAGCTGGGCCAACCTCGGCGCGACCCCCACGGGGACCCGATCCCGGACCGCGATCTGGAGGTGACGACGGAGGACTCGGTTGCGCTCTCGGAGCTCGAGCCCGGCGAGCGCGGCGTTTTCGCTCGGGTGTCGGACAGCGACTCATCGATGCTCCGCTACCTGGCGGAGCGGGAGATTCAGCCCGGCGACGGCCTCGTGGTCAGCTCCCGGGAGCCGTTCGGAGGGCCGGTGATGGTCGAGATCGCGGGCCGCATCCATCCGCTCGGGGCGCAGCTCGCCGAGAGCATCAGGGTCCAGCGGAAATCGGACGATGAATAGGCCCGACCTCAGGGTCGGCGAGGAGGACACCGCCCTCGTCGAGCCGGTTCCGGGCGGCGGCGCCGGTGAGCCCGGCCGGGTGGACGGCAACGGATCGGTCGAGAGCGCGCTGCCCGGCGAGGCGGCCGTGGCGCGGGCCGCTCGCGGCTCCCTGGAGGGCCGCACGCGGGGGCTGTCCAGGGTCTGGCCCTTCCTCGGGCCGGCCTTCATCGCGGCGGTCGCCTACATCGACCCGGGCAACTTCGCCACCAACATCGCGGGCGGCTCCAAGTTCGGCTACCTGCTCCTCTGGGTCGTCCTCGGCGCGAATCTGATCGCGATGGTCGTCCAGACCCAGTCGGCGAAGCTGGGGATCGCCACCGGCAGGAACCTGGCCGAGGCCTGCAGGGACGCGTTCTCCCGGCGAACCTCGATCGGGCTCTGGATCCAGGCCGAGATCGTCGCCGCGGCATGCGACGTCGCCGAGGTGGTGGGCGCGGCTCTCGCCCTCAACCTGCTCTTCGGCATCCCGCTCTTCCCGGCGGGTCTGTTGGCCGGAGCGGGCGCCTTCGCGATCCTGGCGCTCCAGCGGAAGGGCTTCAGGCGCCTGGAGGCCGTGATCGCGGGGATGGTCGGCGTGGTGGTCGCGGCCTTCGCCTTCGAGATCTTCAACTCGAACCCGGACGGCGGCGAGGTCGCGAAGCACCTGTTCACGCCGGGATTCGCGGGCACGGAGAGCATCCTGCTCGCCACGGGAATCATGGGCGCGACGGTGATGCCCCACGTGATCTACCTGCACTCGGCGCTCACCCAGCGCCGCATCGTCGGCCGCAACCCGGCGGAGCGACGTCAGATTCTGCGCTTCGAGCGGGTCGACGTGGTCATTGCGATGGCCCTCGCCGGGTTGGTGAACCTCTCGATGATGATCATGGCGGCGGCCCTCTTCCATTCGAGCGGGCTGGTCGGGATCGACAGCATCGACGGCGCGTTCGACGCGCTCAAGCAGCTGGTCTCTCCGGGCGCCGCGACGATCTTCGGGATCGCGCTGCTCGCCTCCGGCTACGCCTCGTCCTCCGTGGGGACGATGGCCGGCCAGGTCGTCATGCAGGGGTTCATCCGGCGCCGGATCCCGCTCTTCCTCCGCCGGGCCATCACCCTGGCGCCCGCCCTGATCGTGCTCGCGGTCGGTCTTGACCCCACGGACGCGCTGGTCGGCAGCCAGGTGGTGCTCTCCTTCGGGATCCCGTTCGCCCTCGTCCCGCTCGTCATGCTCACCAGGCGCAGGGAGCTGATGGGATCGCTGGCCAATCCGCGCTGGCTCACCGCGCTCGTCGGGGTCCTCTCGGCGGTGATCATCGCACTCAACCTGTTCCTCCTCCAGCAGGTCTTCTTCGGGTAGACAGCTAGATGAGCAATTCCACGACCACACGCACGCGGGTGACGCGCCTGGCACATCGCAGCTCTTCGTCCTCGGCCGCTCGCGTGGCGCTGCCACGCCACGCGGCCTGCGTCCTCGATCTGCTCGGCCAGCCGCGCCCCCGCGCACACGCGGCCGTGGAATCACTCATCTAGGGTTTCGGTGGTGGCGCTGGCCGAGGAATTCCAGGAGGTCGTCGACTCGCTGTCGGATGACTGGACGGACCTCTCTCTCGATCTGCGGATCGCCGACGAGTCTCGCTACGTCGATGCTGCGGTGATGCTCTCCCAGGTGAACGCCCAGCCCTACTCGCACGCGGATTGGCATTGGCGGATCAACGTCGCGCACCGCTTCGGGCACGCGGCCGCGCCGGAGACGGTCAAGGGGGTGCTCGTCAAGCTCGACCGCGAGAGGATCGGCGGGGAGCTGCGAGTCCGGGACGCGCAGGAGGGCCGGGCCGAGGTGGTCCAGTGGTGGGGGCGGCCGGACAGCGCCCGCCGCGACTTCCTGCGCCGGCGAAGCCTGTAGCCAGGCCGATGGCGCGGATCGCCGCCGTGGTGGCCGATCTGATGCTGGCGAGCCGGGTGCGCACCTCGCTGGAGTCGAGCGGCCACGAGGTCGAGCAGGACACCGAGCTGCCCGATGAGCTCGACGGCATCGACCTGGTGGTCGCCGACCTCGACGTCGTCGCCCCGGAGGCGCTCGGGGACCTGGATCTCCCCGTGATCGGCTTCTATCCGCATACCGACGTCGACATCAAAACCCGCGCCGAAGAAGCGGGATTGGCCTTTGCGGTTCCGCGGAGCCGGATGGCCAGGGAGCTGCCGGCGCTGGTCGACCGCGCTCTCGGCTGAACCTGGCGGGTTGGTCCCGCATACCGGGACTTGGCCGCCAATTGGCGGCTTACATGCGCATAGCGCATGCTTCCCGCCAATTGCCGGCCCTATCGGCAGCCGGCGAAGCCGGCAGCCACCTTCGGAACCTCGGAGGCGTCGATCAGGCGGTTGTTCGTCGCCCACCCCAGCCACCGAACCGCCGCGTCATCCGGCCCGGCAGAGAGCGCGGGGGTGACGGGCCCCCGGCCAGGCTGAGAGAAGGCGTGCGCCGTCATCAGCGCCTCGAACTGCCCCTCTTGAGAGTTGGGGTCAAGGTCAGGGACCTCCCCGAGTAGATCGTCCAGCGCACCCCCGGGATCCTCGCCCAGGACTCGATAGCCGCGGCGCAGGCCGGCCGCGAAGAGGCGAGCGTCGTTGCAGGACCGAGGCGTAGTCGCCACCACCAGCTCCGGATACCGCGGCGCACCGAACTGGTCCACCCGGAACTCGCGGACCGGGACCCCCATCTGCTGGAGCTGGACGCCCTCGGCGTTCCAGAAGGCGGTCGCCGCATCGACCTTGCCTGCGGCCAGGCTGGCGACCGCGTTGAAGCCGATCGTCACCGGATGCACATCGGAGGGATCGACCCCGCCGGAGCGCAGGACCGTGTCGAGGACGGCGTCGTCGGAGGGAACGCCCGTCACGCCGATCGTCCTTCCGGCGAGGTCAGCGGGGGTGCGGATCTCGTCGGGATCCCGGGCGATCACCGCGGCGAGTGGCCGCTGGACGATCGCCGCGATCGCCACCAGGTCGAGCCCGCGCTCGCGCGCGATGCCGAAGTCGTCGATGTCCATCACGGCGAAGTCGGCACGGCCGGTCTCGAGCAGGTTGGCGCTGTCGGCGGTGCTCGACGGCTCCTGGATCTTCAGGTCGAGGCCCGCGTCCTTGAAAAACCCGTTCGCCTGGGCGGCGTAGATGCCGGCGTGGACGGCGTTCGGCTGGAAGTCGAGGACCAGGGTCGCGCCATTCGGCGCGCCCGGTTCAGCGCCGCCCCCTCCGCAGGCCGCCACGCCGGCGCCGAGGAGGGCGGCC
>DATBHQ010000182.1:0-1872 GCA_036557385.1 Solirubrobacterales bacterium
AAGCTCAAGTACTGGAGCTTCATCCCGCGCCGCGGCTCGGGACGGCGCCAGCAGCAGCCCCCGGCTCCGGAGGTCGCGCCACGCGCGATAGAGAAGGGCCGGGCGGGCGATCAGCTCAGCGAGGAGGAGCTCACCGCCCTCTTCTCGGAGACGCGCCCCGAGGCCATCGAGGACATGCGGCAGGCCGCGGACGAGCTTCGCGCAGAGCTCGCCGGAGAGGTCGCCACCTTCGTCGTCAACCGGAACATCAACTTCACCAACGTCTGCGTCGTCGGCTGCGCGTTCTGCGGCTTCGGCCAGGGCAAGCGCTCGCCCGACGCGTACCTGGTCGGGGAGGACGACTTCGCCGCCCGGGTCCAGGAGGCCGTGGACTTCGGCGCGACGGAGATCTGCATGCAGGGCGGGATCCACCCGGATTACACGCTCGAGGACTACGGGCGCTGGCTCCGGCTGGCCAAGGAGTGCGCGCCCCAGATCCACCTGCACGCCTACTCGCCGATGGAGATCCACTACATGTGCGAGCGGTCGGGGCGCTCCCCGGAGTCGGTCTTCGACTACCTGATCGAGTGCGGCCTGGGTTCGACGCCGGGGACCGCGGCCGAGGTGCTGCACGACGGCGTCCGCCAGCGGATTTCGCCGAACAAGCTGCCCGTGGCCCGCTGGATCGAGATCATCGAGGCATCTCACCGGGCCGGGCTGCGCTCGACCTCGACCGTGATGTTCGGCCACATCGAGGAGCCGCGCGAGCTGGCGCGGCACATGCGGGTGGTCCGCCGGCTTCAGGAGCGGACCGGCGGCATCACCGAGTTCGTCCCGCTCAGCTTCATCCCCTTCAACACCCTGCTCGGGCGCACGCATGGGGTCGAGGAGATCTCACGAGCGGACAACCTCAAGCACACCGCGGCCTTCCGGCTCGGCCTGGGGAGGACGATTCCCAATCTGCAGGCGAGCTGGGTGAAGATGGGGCTCGACGCCGCCACCGAGAGCCTGCGCTGGGGGGTCAACGACCTCGGCGGGACGCTGATGGAGGAGAACATCTCGAGGATGGCGGGCTCGCAGCACGGCGTCCGCCTCGAGCCGGACCAGCTGATCGAGGCGGCCCGGCGCGCGGGCAGGACCCCGGCCCAGCGCACGACCCTCTACGAGATCGTCGAGACCTATTGATGTGAGGGCGATGGTCCTCGATCGGCCGGGAGAGCCGCTCACCGAACGTGAGCTGCCCGATCCCGTGCCGGAGCCGGGCCAGATCCTGATCGACGTCGCGGCCTGCGCCGTCTGCAGGACCGACCTCCACATCTTCGACGGAGAGCTCACCGAGCCGAAGCTGCCGCTCGTCCCCGGTCACATGATCGTCGGCCGGGTGGCGGGCAGGGGGGAGGGCGCGACCCGCTTCGCGGATGGCGATCGAGTCGGTGTTCCCTGGCTCGGCTGGGTGGACGACACCTGCCGCTACTGCCGGAGCGGTCGCGAGAACCTCTGCGTGCAGGGGAGGTTCACCGGCTACGACATCGACGGCGGCTACGCGGAGCGCACCGTCGCCGACGAGCGCTTCTGCTTCCCGATCCCGGACTCGTACTCCGACGAGCATGCGGCGCCGCTGCTCTGCTCGGGGCTGATCGGCTACCGCTCCCTGCGGCTGGCCGGGGAGGGGCAGCGGCTCGGGATGTACGGCTTCGGCTCCTCCGCTCACCTGATCATCCAGGTCGCGGCGCACCAGGGGTGGGAGGTCTACGCGTTGACCCGGGAGGGCGACACCGAGAAGCAGGAGCAGGCGCGCTCCCTGGGTGCGGCCTGGGCGGGCGCCGTGGGCGACCCCGGGGCGGCCGACCTTGATGCGGCGATCATCTTCGCCCCCGCCGGCGAGCTGGTCCC
>DATBHQ010000183.1:0-1667 GCA_036557385.1 Solirubrobacterales bacterium
CCTGGTCGAGCTCGCCCGCGGGGGCGCCGGCTACGAGGTCACCGTGCACGTCGACCTCGATGTCCTGACCCACGACGCCCGCGGCCAGGTCCGCCTGGACGGCGGCCCCGCCTTGGCGCCCGAGACCGCCCGGCGCCTCGCTTGTGACTGCTCCCTCATCCCGCTTATCGAGCGGGATGGCCATGCCCTCTCGGTCGGACGCAAGACGCGCGCGGTGCCGCCCGCATTAGCCAGGGCTGTGGAGGCTCGCGACGGCTGCTGCCGCTACCCCGGCTGCGAGCACCGCCGCTTCCTGGACAAGCACCACATCGTCCACTGGGCCCACGGCGGGGAGACCGACAAGTCCAACCTGATCCTGCTCTGCCGCCATCACCACCGCCTGGCGCACGAGGGCCGGGTGCGGGTGAGCGGGGACGCCGATGCCGTCGTCCATTTCCGGCTGCGGGACGGGACGGAGCTTCATTCCGCGCCCCCGGCGCCGCCGGGCGCCGTCGAAGAGCTTCGGGAGTCGGCTCGCGAGGCGGGCCATGCGATCGACGATCAGACCTGCCTCAGCGGCGTCGGCGAGCGCATGGACCGGCATTGGGTGGTGAGCGTGATCGCCGACAAGCTTTACGGGCCGGATCCGCCGGGCAGGTAGCGTCGGGCCCATGCCCGAGGTTCGAGTGACCGGCGGAGAGCTCAATGGCCGCCGGCTCTTCGTCCCGAAGAGCGGGGTCCGGCCGACCACGAGCAAGGTCCGCGAGGCGGTCTTCTCGATGCTCGGCAGCGTCGAGGGCGAGAGGGTGCTCGATTTGTTTTCGGGAAGTGGCGCGCTCGGGATCGAGGCGCTGTCGCGGGGCGCCGAGCATGCGGTGCTGGTCGACAGCAAGCCCGCTGCGAGCCGCCGGAACGTCGATGACCTGCGCCTGGACGAGGTGGCGCAGGTCGTGAGGGCGGATGCCGTGGGGTTCCTGAGGCGCGCCCGGCGGGGGTCCTTCGACCTCGTGCTCTGCGATCCGCCGTATAGACTCGCCGACCGCCTTGGAGCCGATCTCGTCCAACTCATACCCGGCGCTCTGGCCGCAGGCGGCCGCGTGATGATGGAGACCTCACCCAAACGGCCTCTGGCCCTGGCGCTGCCCCTGATGACGGAACGGGCCTATGGCGACACACTGATCAGGATTCACGCCGATGAGTGAAGACAATCCCCGCGTAGCGATCTGCCCCGGCAGCTACGACCCCGTGACGAACGGGCATCTCGACGTGATCACCCGTGCCGCCCGGGTGTTCGACAAGGTGGTGGTCGGGGTCGTCAACAACCCCGTCCGCAAGCAGAAGACGCTGTTCACGGCCGAGGAGCGAAAGGGGTTCATCGAGGGCGCGACCGCGGAGCTCGGCAACGTCGAGGTAGGGGTGATGAGCAACCTGCTGGTCGAGTTCGCGCGCGACCATGGCGCCACCGCGATCATCAAGGGCCTGCGGGCGATCTCGGACTTCGAGTACGAGTTCGAGATGAATCAGCTCAACCGCAAGCTCGCCGCCGAGATCGAGTCGATGTACATCTTCGCCTCGGCGAACTACAGCTTTCTCTCCTCCACCGGGGTGAAGGAGATCGCCACCTTCGGAGGGGACGTCGGAGATCTGGTCCCGGGCCCGGTTGCAAAAGCGCTTGCGGAAAGGCTCTC
>DATBHQ010000184.1:0-2793 GCA_036557385.1 Solirubrobacterales bacterium
CGCTGCTCGGCTACGTCACCGACGGCGTGGTCTCGGAGGAGGTCGCGATGGAGACCGCCTCGAGCCCGCACGACTTCAAGCTGATGCTCTCCGCCAAGGGCCAGCGCGCCAGCGGGATCGAGCAGATCGCCGGCAACGGGAACGGCGACACCGTGGGGGCCGGGGTCCAGTGAGGCAGGCGATCAACAACAACCCGACCGTCCAGGTCGCCCTGCTCGGCGGACTCGCCCTCCTCGTCGGGCTCTTCCTGATGATGAACATGAAGAAGGGCTCCTCGGACTCGAGCTCTTCCGGCTCGACCGCTGCGTCGGCGACGTCCACTCCGCCCGCCACCGGGGCCGGAACCGCTGCTGCCCCGTCCGCCGGCGCCGCCGCGACCGGATCCGTCAGCGCCGGCTCGGCGGTGACGCCGCCGGTCACCGGCACCGTCAGCCCCGAGGCGCTCGTGCCCGGTCCCGGACTGCCTAAGCCCGTGGTTGCGGCCTGGAAGGGCGGCGACACCGTGGTCCTGCTCGTCGTCCGGCAGGGGGGCATCGACGACAGGCTCGTTCGCAGGTCCGTGCAACTGCTCTCGGGCGATGGCGGCGTCTCCGTCTTCGTCACCCGCGCGAACGCGGTCGCCCGCTACTCCCGGATCACCCAGGGTGTCGGTGTCTCGCAGGCACCCGCGCTGGTCGTCGTCCGGCCGAAGAGGTTGAGCGGCCGGGCGCCGGAGGCGCAGGTCTCCTACGGCTTCCGCGACGCGCAGGGGGTAGTGCAGGAAGTCCACGACGCCGTCTACTCCGGCAAGGACAACCTGCCCTACAGCCCCAGGTGAGGTGGTACCCCCGTGCGGGAGCTGCCTGAATATCTGCGTCCGGTCCCCGGGCACGACGGCGGATCGGCGTCCGCCGCGCAGGCGTCCGCGCCGGACACCCAGGGAGAGGCCGGTGGAACCCCCGGCCTGATCCCGCCGATGAGCCGCGGGCACACCGGCGGCTTCATCACCGATGCCATCGTCGAGCTGCGCTACGCGACCGCTGAGCAGGTCGAGGCGGCGATTGCGGCCTCCAGGACCGCCGGGCGGCGTCCGGAGGAGGTTCTGGTCGAGCAGGGGACGATCAACTCCGAGCAGGTCTCGCGAGCCACCGCGGAGCGCTACGGGCTGGACTACGTCGACCTCTCCCTCTTCAACGTCGACATGGGAGCGGCCAACCTCGTCACGGCTGCCTCGGCGCGCCGCCATCAGGTGCTGCCCATCGGCTTCAAGGACGACAACACGCTGCTGCTCGCGATGGCCGATCCGACCAACCTGCTCGCCCTCGACGACGTCCAGATGGCGACCGGCATGAGTTGCGCTGTCGCCGTCGCGCCCGCGTCCGACATCGAGAGCCTGGTCACGAAGATCGGGACGATGCAGTCAACGATCTCCGAGGCGATCACGGAGGACGCGGAGGAGGGTGCGGAGTCCGGGGAGGAGGCCGAGATCACCGACCTGCGCGCGGGGGCCCAGGACGGCCCGGTGATCAAGCTGGTCAACAGCATCCTCGGTCAGGCGGTCGCCGAGGGCGCATCCGACATCCACTTCGAGCCCGAGGACGGCGACATGCGGATCCGCTTTCGCATCGACGGCGTCCTGGCGGAGAGCGCGCGGGTGCCGAAGCGCATGGTCGCCGGCGTGGTCTCGCGCATCAAGATCATGAGCGAGCTGGACATCGCCGAGAAGCGGATCCCCCAGGACGGACGCGTGGGCGTCCGTATCGACGACCGCCGGATCGACCTCCGCGTCACCACGCTTCCCACCCAGGAGGGCGAGGGCGCGTCGATCCGGATCCTCGACGAGTCGGGTGCGCTGAAGACGCTCGACGACCTCGGGATGATCGGAGACCAGCGGAACCGCTTCGAGCACTCCTTCCGCAAGCCGTACGGGGCCGTGCTGGTCACCGGTCCGACCGGAGCCGGTAAGTCGACCACGCTCTACGCCGCGCTGCAGGAGCTGAACGGCGTGGACCGGCACATCGTCACGATCGAGGACCCCGTCGAGTTCCGCCTGGCGGGCGTGAACCAGATCGGAGTCCACCGCAAGGCGGGGCTCACCTTCGCGACCGGGCTGCGCTCGGTCCTGCGCGCCGATCCCGACGTGATCATGGTCGGCGAGATTCGTGACGCCGAGACCGCCCGGATCGCGATCGAGGCGGCGCTCACCGGCCACATGGTGCTGACGACGCTGCACACGAACGACGCGCCGGGCGCGGTCACCCGCCTGCAGGAGATGGGCATCGAGTCGTTCCTCACCTCCTCCGCAGTGGAGTGCATCGTGGCGCAGCGCCTGGCGCGCGTCCTGTGCAGCCACTGCAAGAAACGGATCGTGATCCCGCAGGCGACGCTCACCGAGTCCGGCTTCCGGGTGGGCACGGATCTCGAGGCGTATGAGCCGCTCGGCTGCCCGCGCTGCCACGGCAGCGGCTACCGCGGCCGCATGGGGATCTACTCGGTGATGGTGCTGAGCGAGCGCATCAAGGAGATGATCGTGGCGATGGCGCCGGAGGCCGACATCGGCCAGGTCGCGATCCAGGAGGGGATGCTCACTCTGCGCCAGTCGGGCCTCGAGCAGGTCCGCGCCGGCCTGACAAGCATCGAGGAGGTCGCCCGGGTCGCCTCGTGAGCGCCCGCCCTGCGACCCCACTTTTGGGTGTCAAGGGGCGCGCGCGAACGGACGATTGGTAAGGGACATGGAAGCTGCCGCTGCCCCGACCCAGACTCGCGAGTTCGACTTCGCCGAGGTGCTCACCAAGATGGCCGAGGAGCGCGCCT
>DATBHQ010000185.1:0-3127 GCA_036557385.1 Solirubrobacterales bacterium
CGTCGAGACGTACCACATGACCACCTTCTCGCCCTCCTTCACGGGGCAGCCGGCGATCTCGGTGTCGCGGGTGGCGGTGCGGCGGAAGTGCGCGAAGGCCGGGTACATGCGCAGGCACTCCTCGACCGCTCCGGGGATCAGTGACGGATCCTCGGCGAGCATCTTCATCTGCTCCGGGTGCTCCATCAGCGCCCGCATGCCGCTTGTATAGGTGGCCTTGGTGGAGTCGTTGCCGGCGGCGACCAGGAGGAAGAAGCCCATCACGATCTCGTGCTCCTGGAGCGTCTCGCCGTCGACCTCGGCGTGCACCAGGACGCTGGTCAGGTCGTCGGTCGGGTTCTCGCGACGCTCGGCGATCATCTTGCGGCAGCGCTCGAAGATCTCGGGGATGTCCTCCTTCAGGATCTGGTCGAGCCCGCCGGGGTTGAGGTCGTCGTCGCCGAGGCCGAGGGCCGAGTTCATCAGCCGCGCCCAGACGATGTCGTCCTCCTCCGGGATGCCCATGAAGCTGCCGATCACGCGCGCGACGACCGGCTGCGCGACCTCGGTGACCAGGTCGCACTCGCCCCGCGGCGCGACATCGTCGAGGACCTTCTCGACGATCACCCGGATCCGGTCCTCGTGCTCGGCGATCCGCTTCGGCGTGAAGCCGCGCTGGAAGAGCATCTTGAGCCGGTCGTGCTTCGGCGGGTCCTGGGCGATGAACATGCTGCGAGTGAGCTCGAGGGGAATCGCGTGCGTCAATCCGGTGACGCCGCCGACCTCGGACGAGTACGTCTTCCAGTCCAGGCTCACCTCGCGGACGTCCGCCGCCTTGGTGACCGACCAGAAGCCCTCCTCGTCGGGGTACTCTGGGATCTCGGACCAGTGGACCGGACAGCGGCTGCGCAGCTCTCTGAAGAGGGCGTGCGGGGGGCCGTTCTCCCAGTTGGGGCGATCAGGGACGTCGATCGCGTCCAGGTCGCTCAGATTGAGGCCGTTGGTGGCCGAGGCCGGTGCCGAGGCCGGGGCAGCTTGTCGGTCGGGCGTCTTCAGCATTGAGCAGACTAACTGGCTGGCTAGCCAGTTTCCATTCCGGGCAGGCATACCCACACCCGTCCGTATCCAGTAATCGGCAGACCACCCCCGGGGGCTTTAGCGCCGGGACCGCTCGACCGGAACCGGTCACCGGGGCGCCGCGCTGGATAGGGTCAGCGCCGTGAGGCGGGATGGCTGAGCGGTCGGAGAAGGTGCCGAGCCCGGAGGGCCGTGGTGAGGCGCCCGGGCGAGGCCGGCTCGAGGGCCGCCGCGTCCTCGTGGTGGGCGGCGGGCAGGAGGAGCACGCGCTCGAGGACCCGCCGATCGGGAACGGTCGCGCCATGTCGATCCTCTTCGGGCGTGAGGGCGCGGCGGTAGCGGTGGCCGACCTGAACGGGGCGAGCGCCGAGGCGACCGCCGAGCGTGTCCGCGCGGAGGGCGCCGCGGCCGAGGTGATCGTCGCCGACGCCGCCGACGAGGCGGCCTCCGCCGGGATGTTCGAGGCCGCGGCCGAGGCCCTGGGCGGGCTGGACGGCGTCGTCATGAACGTCGGCATCGGCGCGGGCTTCGCGATCCGCGGGACCAGCGCCGAGGACTGGGACCGCGTCATGGCGGTCAACCTCCGCGCCCACTTCCTCGGCTGCAAGAACGCGCTGGCCACCATGGGCGACGGGGGCGCGCTCGTCCTGATGGGCTCGATCGCCGCGACGGAGGTGATGCCCTGGCCCGCCTACGCCGCATCGAAGGCCGCGCTCGAGTCGCTCTGCCGCCAGGCGGCGGTCGAGGGAGCGCCGCGGGTTCGGACCAACCTGATCCATCCGGGACTGATCGACACCTCGCTCGGGCGACTCGCGTCCCAGGTCAGCCCGTTGCGCGACCAGGTCAGGATCCCGGCGGGCCGGCAGGGAACGGGTTGGGAGATCGCGTACGGTGCCCTATTCCTGCTCTCGGGAGAGTCGAGCTACATGACCGGACAGATCCTGATCCTTGACGGCGGCCTCACCGTCGGGCCCCGCGCCGGCTGATGGGGCCCGAGCCGCGGATCCCACCGCTGCCGCCCGATCGCTGGGACGGCGACCTGAAGCGGATCCTGGAGGCGACGCCGTCGGGGATCGACCGCCGCCTCGGCGACAACAACATCTTCCCCACGTTCGCGCAGCACCCCGACCTGTTCCGGGCCTGGCTGCCGTTCGGCGGCTTCCTGCTGACCGCGGGCAAGCTCTCCGGGCGAGACCGAGAGCTCCTCATCCTGCGCACCGCCGTCAACTGCCGCTCCTCCTACGAATGGGGACAGCACGTCCGCATCTCGGTCGACGGCGGCATCGAGCGCGAGGCCGTCGATCGCGTGCTGGAGGGACCGGATGCGGACGGGTGGAGCGCGCACGAGACCGCGCTCCTGCGAGCCGCGGACGAGCTCCACCGCGACTCACGGATCTCTGATGACACCTGGGAGGCCCTCGCCGAGGCCTACGACGACCAGCAGCTGATCGAGGTGGCGATGGTGGTCGGCCACTACCACATGGTCGCCTTCGCTCTCAACAGCCTCGGCGTCGAGCTCGACGAGGGCCTCGAGCCACTGCCCTAGCCAACCTGGCTACCTCGGACTCGCTACAAATCCCGCCGACATGAAGCGGATCGGGATGACGAACCTGGTGGCGGCCCTGGCCACCGCCGCCCTCTTGGCGGCCGTTGCCGGCTGCGGCTCGGACTCGAGCGGGGAGGACAGCTCGCCCTCGGTCTCGATCGCCTCGCCCACATCCCCGATCCCGACCACCACGGCCGCGACCACCACCACGACGGGCGGCAGCAAGGTGAAGACCACCAAGACGACGAGCACCACGACGGGCGGTGGAGGGTCAGCCCCCTGCTCGGTCCCGGACGCCTTCCAGGACTTCAAGTTCGACGGGCTCGACTGCAGCGCCGCGCTCACGGTTGCGAAGGCCTGGGACGCGAACGGCAAGACCTGCAACACAGTCGACAACCCCGACTCCCCGATCGGTCCGCAGAGGACCTGCACGGTGAACGGTTACAGCTGCACCGCGAAGCGCGACGTCCACTCCGACAACCGCTTCGTCACCTGCACGCTGGGCGGCCAGAGCGTCCGCTTCAC
>DATBHQ010000186.1:0-2661 GCA_036557385.1 Solirubrobacterales bacterium
CCTGCTGAGCTCCGAGCATCCCGCTCCACACGTGCTGACGATCCTCGACCTCGACGGCTTCAAGGCCTACAACGACGCTTTCGGGCATCCGGCCGGCGACGCCCTGCTGGTCAGGCTGGGCCGCCAGCTCGCCGAAGCCGTGGGAGACGGCGGGCGTGCCTACCGCATGGGCGGCGACGAGTTCGCCATGGTGATCCCCGGGGACGCCACCCGGGCCGCGCCGGCCGTGGAGAGCGGAGCGGCTGCGTTGAGCGCCCACGGTGAGGGCTTCCGGGTCACGTGCTCCAGCGGTTGCGCGGAGCTGCCGGTGGAGGCGAGCGTCCGCGGCAACGCCCTGCAGCTCGCCGACCAGAGGATGTACGGCCAGAAGGACTCGCGGCGGCCGTCCACCGGGGGCGAGGTCGAGGCGGTCCTGATCCGGGTTCTCAATCAGCGCGCTCCCGAGCTCGGCGATCACGGCAACGCAGTGAGGAGCCTGGCCGTGGCCGTCGGCGAGGACCTGGGCCTGTCCCCCGGTGAGCTGGCCGTGCTCAGCCGCGCCTCCGAGCTGCACGACGTCGGCAAGATCGCGATCCCCGACGCGATCCTCAACAAGACGACGCCCCTGGACGAGGAGGACTGGGAGTTCATCCGCCAGCACACGATCCTCGGGGAGCGAATCGTCTCGGCGGCGCCTTCGCTGGCGTCGGTCGGCAGGCTGATCCGATCCTCCCACGAGCGCTGGGACGGGGCCGGCTATCCGGACGGGCTGGCCGCGGAGGCGATCCCGCTGGCCGCCCGCATCATCTTCGCCTGCGACGCCTACGACGCGATCACCAGGGAGCGCCCCTACTCGCCCGCGCGCGGCCCCGAGGAGGCGCTCGAGGAGCTTCGGCTGGGCGCCGGAACCCAGTTCGATCCGGATGTGATCGCCTCGGTGGAGCGGGTGCTGCGCTCGTCGCGCACCGAGCCGCTCGCCGTCCCTCAGCCGGTGTCCCCCCGCGCGGCCACCAGCAGGGTCTGAACGGCGCGGCCGATCTGGCCGCGCTCATCGAACAGGCGGGTGTCCGCCATCCCCACCCCGCTCTCCTCGGGGAAGGTCTCGGCGTCGAGGCAGATCCATTCCCCGGCCGGCATCCGGTGGAGGTGGACGGTCAGGTCGACGTTGATGAACAGGTAACGGGTCCAGTCCAGGGTCACGCTGACCCCGTTCCCGGAGTCGGCCGCCACGAGAACCCGCTGCAGCGGCGTCGGCTCCTCGCCCGCGAGCAAGGGGACGCCCATGCGCAGCCAGGTCGTCGCCGGCCCGAGCTCCGCGAAGGAGCCGCGCGCGAAGCGATGCTCCACCACCGCGTGGTAGCCGGTCTCGAACCCGACGCCGGGGAACTTCTCCGGCCGCGCCTCGCCGGGCCCAGGCGGCAATGACCCCTCCGGCTCGTGCGAACGGAAGCCGACCCGATCGGTGCGCAGGCGCCAGCCGCGGGCGCGTATCAGCGGCTCGCCCTCCCCGTCGCTGAGCACGGCCTGGACGAGCTCCACCCGGCGCCCGGGCCGGACGACCTCGGCCGCGACGCGGAGAGGCGCGATCGGGACCGGACGGAGGATCTCGTAGGTGATCCGGCCCACCTGCGCCGGCGGCCCCTCGCCGCCGCCGAGCCTGCCCTCTCCGAGGCCCTCGATCTCCCGGCCGATCAGCGCCGCCGGCGGCCCGGCGTGCTGCGCGTCGGGGTCCCAGGGCCCGCGGGTGAGCTCGGTCGCGACGTAGAGATCGCCGTCGCGCTCGTAGAAGGACTCGGGCACGCGCGGGGAGCCTAGTAACGGGAGCCCCCCTCGAATGACTACATGTCGACCGCTTTAAGCTGGTCAAACCCCGAAACGAGGTGAAGAAACTTTGGAGAAGGTCAAGAAGAGCGAGCAGGAGTGGCGCGAGGAGCTGACGCCGGAGCAGTACGAGGTCGTCCGCAACAAGGGCACTGAGGCTCCGTTCACCAGCGAGCTCAACGACGTCAAGGAGCCGGGCCAGTTCGTCTGCGTGGCCTGCGGACAGCCGCTGTTCGACTCGCAGAACAAGTTCGACTCCGGCACCGGCTGGCCGAGCTTCGATCAGCCGATGGACGGCGAGAACGTCGAGACAGCGGCCGACAACAGCTTCCTGATGAAGCGAACCGAGGTCCTCTGCTCACGATGCGACGCGCACCTGGGCCACGTCTTCGACGACGGCCCGCGGGACACCACCGGGCAGCGCTACTGCATCAACGGCTGCGCGCTGGAGTTCAAGCCGGAGTAACTCAGACCTTGCCGCCGGCGCCCAGGTAGCTGAAGCGCACGGCGAGGGCTACCGCCTCGGTCCGCGTGTCCACTTCCATCCGCGCGATCGCGTTGCGGACGTGGGTGTGGACCGTGGCGGGGCTGAGCGAGAGCCGGTCGGCGATCTGCTTGACGCGCAGGCCCTCCGCAAGCAGCTCGAGGATCTCGCGCTCGCGGGGGGTCAGCTCGAGCAGCTTCTCGACCTCGCCGGCGCCCTGGCCTAGCTCGGTGCCCACGAAGGTGCCGCCGCCCGCGACCACCTCGATCGCGCGCGCGATGTCCTCGCTCGGCGCGGACTTGAGCACGTAGCCGGAGGCCCCGGCGCGCAGCGCCAGCGTCAGCAGGTCGGGCTGGGCGTGGGCCGTGAAGATGATC
>DATBHQ010000187.1:0-2813 GCA_036557385.1 Solirubrobacterales bacterium
GGTGCGGCGAAGAGGCCGGAGAGCTCGGCCGGATCGATCTCGATGTACTCGTCGGCCCGCTCGCTCTCGCCGGCGCCGCGGAGACGGCGAAGGCGGCCGCGAATCATCGGCCGGTCCCCTTCATGGATGATCAGCTAAGCAAATCCCCAAGATGGACCAGCTGACCTACATCGGTCACGCGACCACGATGCTTCGACTCGACGGCGTCGCGATCCTCACGGATCCGATGCTGCGCGGCGGCCTCGGGCCGCTGCGACGGCAGGGACCGGCGCCCGACCCCGGCGTCCCAGACGCGGCCGACCTGGTGCTGATCTCGCACCTGCACCGAGACCATCTCGACCTGCCTTCACTGCGGCGGCTACCGGCGGATACGCCGCTGGTGGCTCCGCGTGGTGCCGATCGGTGGATCCGCAAGGCGGGGACCGAGGAGGTGAGGCAGATGGACGTCGGCGACTCCGTGACGCTGGACGGCCTCGAGCTCACCGCGGTGAGGGCGAAGCACAACGGCCACCGGGACGGCAAGCGGGGAGCGCGGATCCAGCCGCTGGGCTACCTGATCCGGCGCGGCGGCCGCACGGTGTACTTCGCCGGCGACACGGATCTGTTTCCGGAGATGGGGGAGCTGGGAGCGGTCGACGTGGCGCTGTTGCCCATCTGGGGATGGGGCCCCTCGGTCGGGGAGGGGCATCTCGATCCCGAGCGGGCCGCCCGGGCAGTCGAGATGATCCGGCCGGGGCTGGTGGTCCCGATCCACTGGGGGACCTTCTACCCGGCCGGGCTCCGCTTGCTGAAGCCTGAGCCGCTGCGGGAGCCACCGCGTGAGTTCGCGAGACTGGTCGCCGAGCGCGCGCCGGAGGTGGAGGTCCGGATCGTCGAACCAGGCGACGAGACCCCTCTGGGTCCGCAATGAGGAGCCTGCGCCCACTCAGCTTCGCCTGGTCGGCGATCCGGTGGCTCGTACTCTGGGCGCTGATCGCTCTGCTCTTCTGGGCTTTCGCGGCGCTGCTCCCCGGGATCAGCGTGCCGAGCTTCGGCGCCGTACTGCTCACCACGGGCCTGGTCGCGCTGCTCAACGCCCTCCTCTGGCCGCTGCTGATCCGCCTGCTCCTGCCGCTCACCGTGATCACCTTCGGGCTCGGCTCGCTCGTGCTGAACGCCGCGATCATCTCCCTGTCGATCGACCTCGTCGACGGCTCGGCGCCCGACTTCCTCGCGGCGGTGGCGATGGCGTTCATCCTCTCCATCGGCCTGACGGTGCTCGCGCCCGCCCTGAGCATCGATGACGACGCCCGCCAGCTCCGCCTCGTCCGCCGGCGGGCGCGCAAGGTGCGCGAGCGCACCGACGTGCCCGGGGTGATCATGTTCGAGGTCGACGGGCTGGCCGAGCCCGTTCTGCGCCGCGCCCTTCGCGGGGGCCACGCCCCCACGATGGCCCGCTGGATCGATGGGGGCAGCCACAGGATCGTTCCCTGGGAGTGCGACCTGTCCTCCCAGACCGGCGCCAGCCAAGCTGGGCTGCTGCTCGGCAGCAACGAGGACATGCCGGCCTTCCGCTGGTACGAGAAGGAGAGCGGCCGGACAATGGTCTCGAATCACGGCAAGGACGCCGTCGAGCTCGAGCGCCGTCACTCGGACGGCGGCGGCCTGCTGGCCGCGGGCGGTGCGAGCCGCGGGAACATGTTCTCCGGGGACGCCCCGCACTGCTCGGCGACCATGAGCGTGCTCCGGGACAAGCAGCGCTCGAGCGCGCGAGAGTACTTCGCGTACTTCGCGGACCCCTACGGCTTCACGCGCACGATCGCCCTCTATCTCTGGGACGTGATCCAGGAGGTGCGGGCCGCGCGCCGCCAGCGCAGGCGGGGCGAGGAGCACATCGACCGGGGCGGGCTCTACCCCTGGATGAGGGGGGCGATCACGGTCGTGATGCGTGATCTCAACGTCGCCATCCTGCTCGGCGACGTCCTCGAGGGAGTGCCCGTCGTCTACTCGACCTTCGTCGGCTACGACGAGGTGGCGCACCATTCCGGGATCGAGCAGCCCGACGCCTTCGCGGTGCTCAAGCAGCACGACGCCCAGCTGGCCCGGCTGGAGAAGGCGGTCGAGCAGGCGCCACGCCCGTACCACCTCGTCGTCCTCTCCGACCACGGCCAGAGCCAGGGACGGCCATTCAGGCAGCGATACGGCGAGGAGCTCGAGGAGCTGGTCCGCAAGGCGCTCTCCGACGGGGACGTGTACGCGCCCCCCGCGCCCGACGAGGGGCTGAGCTCGGTCGGCGGAGCCCTCACCGATGCCCGCGACGAGCCCACCGCCGGCGGGAGGATGCTCGCCCGCGCGACTCGCGATCGGGTCGTCGACGGCGAGGTGGTGCTCGGGCCGAATCGCGCGGCGGCCGAGTCGGATGGGGCCGCTGCGGACCACGGGGCGGTCGTGCTGGCATCCGGCGGGCTGGGCCTGATCTCGCTGCCGGCGCCCGCCCACAGGCTCTCGCTCGAGGAGATCGAGGCGATGCACACCGCCCTGATCCCCGCCCTGCGCGATCACCCCGGGATCGGGTTCGTCATGGTCCGCAGCGACGACGACGGGGCACTCGTGCTCGGCGCGAACGGGAGTCGGCGCCTCCGCGACGATCAGGTCACTGGCGAGGATCCGTTGCGCGACTTCGGCGCCAACGCCGCGGACCACCTGCGGCGAACGGACGCGTTCCCGCACTGCCCGGACATCCTGGTCAACTGCATGTACGACCCGGAGGCGAACGAGGTCGCGCCGTTCGAGGAGTTCATGGGCTCACACGGCGGGCTGGGCGGCTGGCAATC
>DATBHQ010000188.1:0-3723 GCA_036557385.1 Solirubrobacterales bacterium
CGCGAGGAGCTCCTGGCCCAGGCGCTCTTGCAGTCCTTCGAGCTCGCCGCGGACGAGCGCTTCGGAGCGGGACCGGCGGCGGCCGAATCCGCGACCGAGGGGCTCGCGATCGCGATCGAGGAATGCCTGCCCACCGCCGGGGAGGGCGAGCGCGAGTGGGTGCTGTGGGTGGAGCTCTGGCTGCGCGCCGCCCGCGAGCCCGAGCTGCGCCCGGTCGCCGGCCGCATGTACGACGGCTACCGGGAGTGGGTGGCGCGGGTGATCCGCCGGGGAGTCGAGAGCGGCGAGTTTCGCGAGGTCGATCCGGACGAGGTCGCCGACCTGGCCATGGCCCTGTTCGACGGCCTCGGCGTCCGCGCCCTGATTCGCGATCCCGCCATGGACCTGGGGCGCGCTCGGCGGATCGCGGCGGAACGGCTCGGAGCCGAATTGGGGGTTGACCCCGCCTCGCTCTCGGCGTAAGCTGAATCGCCGTTCAGCTTTCAAGGAGGAGAGCGCCGGCCAGGTGAGCCCTCGGCCTCAGATCGATCACGTCAGGCGACCCCAGATCCTCGCCGCCGCGGCAGAGGTGATCGCCGAGCGCGGCCTCGCGAAGACGCGGATCGCCGACGTGGCCGAGCGCGCGGAGACCAGTTCCCCCGCCGTCCTCTACTGGTTCGGCACCAAGAACAAGCTGCTGACGGCGGCGTTGATCGAGGACGAGCGACGATTCGACGAGCTGATCGCGGAGCGGCTCGACGACCTCGACAGCCCCTCGGCGAAGCTCCGGGCGCTATTCGAAGTCTGCGCTGAGGACGCCAACTGGACCCTCTGGCTCGAGCTCTGGACCAGAGCGCTCCACGACGAGCCGATGCGCGACGCCGAGCGGCAGGTGGAAGGCCGCTGGCGCGCCCTGCTCACCGAGGTGATCGAGGAGGGGCGGAGCACGGGGGAGTTCACCACCGACTCCGCTGAGAACGCGGCCCTCGCCCTCGGAGCGATGATCGACGGACTGGCCGTCCAGGTCACGCTCGAGGACCCGGCCGTGAGCCGCGAGCGCATGCTCGACGTCTGCGTGTCGAGCGCGGAGACGGCGCTCCATGCCGACCTCGCACCCAGCCCCGCGCTGGAGACCACATCATGAGCAACATCGAACGCAGGAGGGAGCTCGAATGACACACCACCCGAAGGAACGGCCGGATTCCCTGAGCAGGCGCAACTTCCTGCTGCGAAGCGCTGGCGTCGCAGCGTCCTTCTCCGCTGTCGGGCCCCTGCTCGCGGCCTGCGGCAACACGACGAACGTCGAGGAGAGCACTGGAGCGGGCGGCGAGCTCGTCGGGCCGGGAGGCCTGCCGCTCGCGAGGCCGGACAAGCGGGTGGTCCTGCCGCGCTGGGAGGATCCCATCGCGTCGGGGATGCAGCCGGAGACGGGTGGGACGTTCACGGTCTACGCCTATCCCGACTACATCTACAAGAAGATCCTCTCGGAGTTCGGGGCCAAGTACGGCGTCAACGTCCAGTACACGCCGTTCGACAACGTCAACTCCGGGCTCCAGCGGCTCGCCTCGGGAGCGGTCACGCCCGACGTGACGAACATCACGCCGGATGTGCTCGATATCGGCGTGGCCGGCAAGCTGATCAAGCCGCTCAACCTCGACTACATCCCGAACCTGCAGAAGAACATCTGGCCGCAGCTCGTCGACCCCTTCTACGACGGCGAGTCGCGCTACACCGTTCCCTACACCGTCTACGCCACCGGCATCGCCTGGCGGACGGACAAGGTCAAGGAGGACATCGCCGGCATGGATCAGCCGTGGGACATCTTCTGGCAGTCCCAGGCCTACAACGGCAAGGTCGGGCTCCTCTCCGAGAACCGGGAGACGATCGGGATGGCGCTCCTGCGCAAGGGGAACACGGACATCAACACCGAGGACCCCGGCCTGGTCAACCAGGCGGTGTCCGACCTCAAGCAGCTCTACGGCATCTGCAACGTCAAGGTGGACGACCTCCAGTACCAGACGATCCCGGAGGGATCGAGCTGGCTCCACCAGGCGTGGTCGGGGGACATGATCTCGGGCTACATCTACTACCTGCCGAAGGGAACGCCGGCCAGCGTCCTCGCCTTCTGGAGAGCGCCGAAGGGCAAGGTGCCGATGCAGAACGATTGCTGGTCGGTCTGCTCGAGCACGAAGAAGCCGGTGCTCTCGCACCTCTTCCTCAACTACCTGCTCGACAACGGCGTCGCCTACGACAACTTCGTCAACTTCAACGGGTATCAGCCCCCGCTGAACGAGATCGACCCGGGCACGCTGGTGCAGAAGGGCGTCGTGCCCGAGAACCTGGCGGACAGCGTTCTGACGAACGACGATCTCGGGCCCGACTCGCTGCAGTACTGCACGCTCACCTCCAAGGGACAGCAGCTCTGGCAGGACGGCTACTCGGACTTCCTCGCCGGAGGGGGGAGTTGACGGGTCCGGGACGGGAGCGTTAGGGCGCCGTGTACCGGCGCTGGTTGTGGCCCGCCCTTGCGCTCCCGGGCGTCGTCTGGCTGGTTCTCCTGTTCATCGTTCCGTTCTATGCGGTCCTCGGGGTCGCGTTCGGAACGGTCGACCCGGTCCTCTTCCAACCGGTTCCCATCTGGAACCCGCTCGACTGGAACGTCGGCTGGATCAGCGATGTCCTCGGCCGGCTCGCTCCGGGAGGAGTCTGGTGGGACGTCGAGATCAGGACGCTCCTCTACGTCCTCGTCTCTCTGGCCCTCTGCCTGCTGATCGGCTACCCGGTCGCCTACTTCACGGCCCGGCACGCGGGTCGGTGGAAGGGCGTCGTCCTCATCCTGATCATCCTTCCCCTCTGGATCAGCTACATGATGCGGATGCTCGCCTGGGTGAACCTCCTGCAGGAGGACGGCTGGGTGAACGACGTCCTGACGACCACCCACGTGCTCAGCCAGCCGCGGGACTGGCTCGGCGGCAGCGCCTCGACCGTCATCCTCGCCCTGGTCTACGGCTACATCCCGTACCTGATCCTGCCGCTCTTCGCCGCCCTGGATCGCATCGACCGCAGCCACCTGGAGGCGGCGCGTGACCTCGGCGCGAGCCCCTGGTACGCATTTCGCAAGGTCACCCTCCCGCTCTCGAAGACCGGCATCCTCGGGGGAGCCGTCCTCATCACGCTGCCGATGTTCGGTGACTACTACACCCCGAACATCGTCTCGGGATCGCCGAAGACCTCGCTGATCGGCAATCAGATCGACCTCTACTTCCACGGCGGCCCGCAGCCGACGATCGGCGCCGCGCTCACGATCATCCTCGCCGCCTTCCTGACGATCCTGATGCTCTACTACATGCGGAGCATCCATCGCGCCCAGCGCGAGGAGGGGATGGTGGGCGCGCTGTGACGGCCGTTGCCGAACCGCGAGCGAGGCCGCAGCGCTCGACTTTGACCCGCTTCCGCGGCTGGCTCCGCAACCCATGGGGAAAGCCGCGCTTCCTGGCCGCCTTCACGTGGCTCTACATCACCTGGTCGATCGTGCCGGTGCTGGTCGCGGTTCTGTTCTCCTTCAACGCCACGCGCTCGCGCACGGTCTGGGACTCCTTCTCTATCCGCTGGTACTGGGGGGATCCGGTGGACTCGGTCTGGCACGACCCGACCCTGCGGCATTCACTCATTCAGAGCTTCAAGCTGGCGGGAGCGGACGTCCTGATCGCCGTCCCGATCGGGGTTCTGCTCGCCATTGGCCTC
>DATBHQ010000189.1:0-5042 GCA_036557385.1 Solirubrobacterales bacterium
CTGGGCGAGGTGCTCGGCGACGCCAAGCCGTTCACGCGCGAGCTCGCGGATGGGGTGGAGGCGAGCCGCTCAGACCTCGACGAGCTGATCTCGCGGAACTCCCAGAACTGGGCCCTCGAGCGGATCGCCCCGCTGGAGCGGAACATCATGCGGGTCGCGCTGTACGAGGCCCTTCACGTCGACGACGTCCCCGTGGAGGTCGCGATCGACGAAGCGGTCGAGCTGGCCAAGCGGTACTGCGGGGCCGACGCGCCCGGCTTCGTCAACGGCGTCCTCGGCGCCGCGCTGGAGGAGCGGGACGCCGTCGACTGACTGCTCTCTACCTGAGGGCATATCCGTAGTTCTCCGCCGCGGTTTGCGAAGAAATGCTGATGAAGCCAGGGACGCGAAGTTGCATGCTCCCGTGGCCAAGCGGAGGAGGATTCTGGACGAATGTCCACCCGGCGAAGTCCCGACGTTCCGGAGGTAGAGCTCACTCGACGCGTGTCCGACCAGTGGGCGCGTCCGATCAACTACCGTGACGCCGATGGAGGCCCGGAGCCCGGACCTGGAGGCGATAACGGCGCGGCTGAAGCGGATAGCCGAGGAGCTCGAAGCCGGACCGAGCGAGGAGCGCGCCGCAGAGCTGGTTCGCGAGGCCTCCGAGTCCGCGTCGGAGGCCGGGAGGGCGGTGGAGGCCGCGCTGAGGGCCGCGACGGATACGTCGTCGCCCTGAAGCAGGCCATGACCGAGTACCCCGACGACCTGCGGGAGCAGGTCGAGAGCTACCTGGAAGGGCTTCGCTTCTCCCACATCCCTCCCACGGAGGGCCTCGAGGAGGCGATGCGCTACTCACTGCTCGCCGGCGGCAAGCGGATCCGGCCCGTGCTCGCCATGGCGACGGCGCGCTCGATCGGGCTCGACACCGAGCGGGTGCTGCCCGCCGCGGCGGCGCTGGAGCTGATCCACACCTACTCGCTGATCCACGACGACCTGCCCGCGATGGACGACGACGACCTCCGCCGGGGAATGCCGACCTCACACGTCAAGTTCGGCGAGAACATCGCGATCCTCGCGGGGGACGCGCTCTTCGCCGAGGCGATCCGGCTCTTCACCGAGGAGCAGACGGGCCACCCGGCCGCGGTGCTGGCGGCCCTGCGGGAGCTGATCACGGCCACGGGCGTCGGCGGCATGGTCGGTGGCCAGTACATCGACGTCACCGAGTTCGATGCCGCGGCGAAGGGGGACTGGGAGGCGGCCGTCAACCTGAACGCCACACGCCTGCGCGAGATGCACTCGCTGAAGACCGGCCGCCTGATCGGCGCGAGCGTGGCGACCGTATTGACCATCGGCGAGGTGCCCGAAGCCGAGACAATTCCCTACCGTCGTTTCGCCGATGAGCTCGGAGTGCTGTTCCAGATCGTCGACGACATCCTCGACGTGACCGGATCGGATGAGGAGCTCGGCAAGCCGAGCGGCAGCGACGAGCGACACGGCAAGCTCACCTACGTGAGCGCGTACGGACTTGACCAGGCAAGAGAGCTAGCCTCTCAGTGTCACGGCAACGCACGGGCGGCGCTCGCCGAGGCGGACGCGAAAACGGACGATCTGGCTCGGATCACCGACTTCATCCACACCCGACACACCTGATGGCCACCGAAGCTCGCTTGATCGATTCGATCGACTCCCCGGCCGATCTGAAGGAGCTCTCGGACGAGCAGCTCCAGCGGGTCGCCCAGGAGACCCGTGAGCTGATCATCGACGTGATCGGTGAGATCGGCGGCCACTTCGGCGCCAACCTCGGCACCTGTGAGCTCGCCGTAGCGCTCCACAGCCTGCTCGACTCCCCGAGGGACAAGGTCCTCTGGGACGTCGGCCACCAGGCCTATCCGCACAAGGTCCTGACCGGCCGGCGCGACCGCCTCGACACCATCCGCCAGTACGAGGGGCTCGCGCCCTTCTGCTCGGTCTTCGAGTCCGAGCACGACATCATGGGCGCCGGCCACGCCTCCACCTCGATCGGCTACGCCGTGGGGTTGAAGGAGGCGATGCTGAAGGGGATCGGGGAGGACGGCAAGGTCGTGGCCGTGATCGGCGACGGCGCCCTCACCGGCGGCGTCGCCTACGAGGCGCTCCACCATGCGGGCGGTCTGCAGACGCCGATGGTGATCGTCGTCAACGACAACGGCATGTCGATCTCGCCCAACGTCGGGGCGATGTCCCGCTATTTCCAGCGCACCCGGCTCAACCGGCGCCTCTACCAGGCGCGCTCGGCCACCGAGGACCGGCTCACCCAGCTGCCCCTCGGCCTCGGCCGCCGCATCGAGCGCCTGGGCCCCGAGCTGAAGGCCGCGATCAAGGCCTACTGGGCGCCCGGCCTCTTCTTCGAGGAGATGGACCTCGCTTACATGGGGCCGATCGACGGCCACGACGTCGCCGAGCTCCGCGCCAGCCTCCGCAAGGGGCTCGAGGCCGGCCGGCCGGTCGTCCTCCACATCCAGACGGTCAAGGGCAAGGGCTTCGAGCCGGCCGAGGAGGGCGGCCTGGCGGGCATGGAGAAGTGGCACGCTGCCAAGCCGGGCTCCATCGTGAACGGCAAGGAGGCCCCCAAGAAGCCGGTGGTGCCGGTGAAGGAGTCCGACTCCCCGGAGCGGATCGAGAAGCTCGAGAAGCCTCCCCCGAAGGCGCCGCCGCAGTACACGGCCGTCTTCGCCGACGCGTTGGTGAAGGAGGCCGAGCGGGATCCGCGGGTGATCGGGATCACCGCCGCGATGGCGGGCGGCACCGGGCTCAACAAGCTCGCCGAGGAGGTGCCCGAGCAGTACTACGACGTCGGCATCGCCGAGCAGGACGCCGTCCTCTTCGCCTCGGGGCTCGCGATCCAGGGAGCGAAGCCCGTCTGCGCGATCTACTCGACCTTCCTCCAGCGCGCATTCGACCAGCTCGTGCACGACGTCTGCCTGCAGAAGCTGAACGTGGTCTTCGCGATGGATCGCGCCGGCCTGGTCGGCGACGACGGCCCGACCCATCACGGCGCCTTCGACGTCTCCTACTTCCGGCCGCTGCCGAATGTCGTGGTGATGGCGCCCCGCGACGAGGCGATGCTCGTCCACATGCTCCGCACGGCGCTCACCCACGACGGCCCGGTGGCCTTCCGCTACCCGCGCGGCGCCGCCGAGGGCGCGCCGATGCCCGAGGAGGCCAAGGAGATCGAGATCGGCAAGGGCGAGTACCTGCTGCCGGGCGAGCGGATCGCGCTGCTCGGCTACGGCTACGGCGTCCAGGTGGCGCTGAGCGCGGCGGAGCTCCTCCGCAACAAGGGCCTGGAGCCGACCGTCGCCGACGCCCGCTTCGCGAAGCCGCTGGACGGCGAGATGGTGCAGAAGCTCGCCGCCGACCACGACCTGCTGGTGACGATCGAGGAGAACGTGCTGCCCGGGGGCTTCGGCTCGGCGGTGCTCGAGCACGCCGAGGACTCGTTCGCCGGCGGCTCGGAGCGCGCCCGCATCATGCGGGTGGGCCTCCCCGACCGCTACGTCACCCACGGCAAGCCCGCCCTGATCCGCGAGGAGGTCGGCTTCACCGGAGAGGCCGTGGCTGAGCGGGTGCTCGCGGCGCTGGGCACGCGCGAGACCATCTTCGGCTAGCGCGATGCGCCTGATCCACACCTGCTACCGCATCACCGACCCCGCACGCTCGGTCGCCTTCTACGAGGCCCTCGGGCTCGAGAAGCGCCGCGAGATGCCAATCCGCGACGAGGCGATCAACATCTTCATGGGAGTGCCGGGCCAGGACATTCCGGAGTTGGAGCTGACCTACAACCACGGCGTCAACGGCTACGAGCTGGGCACTGCGTACGGTCACGTGGCGCTGACGGTCGACGATCTCGACATCACCCTCAGCCATCTCAAGGAGATCGGGATCGAGCCGGAGAAACCGCCCTATCGCATCCACGAGGGCGGCTCTCGGCTCTGCTTCGTCAGAGACCCCGACGACTACAGGATCGAGTTGCTCGAGCGTCAGGGCTGAGTGCCCTCCTCTAGCCCGGTTCGATACGCGGTCTGACCTCGCTCGCGAGCGCCTCGATCTGGCTGCGCTCTTCTCCCAGCGGCCAGAGATAGACGCGTTCGCACCCGGCTTCGGCGTAGCCGGAGAGCACGGCAGCGCACTGCTCCGCGGACCCGATGCAGAGCCGGCCGCGAAGCTCGCTGGGGTCGCGCCTCAGGATCGGCGCGAGTACCTCGTCGAGGACGCGATCGGCCTCCGAGCGATCCTCGGTGACCCAGGTCCACATCGTGGCGAGCGCGTTGGGGAAGGCCGCCGCATCACGGCCGTTGCCCGCGAGCTCCTCCCCGAGCTGTCTTCGGGACTCGGCGAAGCCGTGCGGCGTGGTGTTGTAGGCGGAGGCGAGCCAGCCGTCACCCTCACGGGCAACGCGGCGTAGGCCGGCCTTCGAGCCCCAACTCCCGACCCAGAGCGGTATCCGGCGCGTCGGCGGTGGCTCGAGCCGCAGGTCCTCCGGGAGCGGGTAGTAGCGCGGTGGCTTTCGCGGCGGCTCCCCGCCCAGCAACGACCGCAGGACGCCGATCGACTCGTCGAATCGACTCCAGCGCTCCTCGAACGGAACTCCCAGGGCCTCGTAGTCTCGCCGCGAGGAGCCGGGGCCGAGGGCGGCTGTCAACCGTCCCCCCGAGAGGACGTCGAGGGCAGCGAGTGCCTTGGCCAGCCGCACCGGGCCGCGCAGCACGGAGAGCGAGACCGTAGTGGCCAGGGCCATCTCTCCGGTGCGCTCGATCACGCTCGCCAGCGCGATCTGCCCGTCGAGCCAGGGCGTCTGGAAGACAAAGTGATCGTTTACGGAGACCGCCGCGAAGCCCCCATCCCGCGCTGCGTCGACCGCATCGGCGAGCCGCCTGGCGGAGAGGGCCTCGTCCCCGAACTGCATCAGCGGGAGGTGCAAGCCGAGGTCCATTACCTGCGGCCCTACTCCGCGAGGCCCGCGCTTCTCAGCGCTTCCGAGCGGTCGTAGTAGCTCACGAATTCCGAGCATCGGCCGCGCTCGA
>DATBHQ010000190.1:0-11596 GCA_036557385.1 Solirubrobacterales bacterium
CGGTGAGTGGACCTCGACGGCCGCCTCGAGCTGAGACTCCGGTCGGCCGAAACTGAGTTGGTGGCCGCCCGGCTCGGTCAGATCCAGTCGCCCGTCGCGGATGCCGGAGAGAACCCGCAGAGCCAATCTCCGGCAGGCGCCCTCGACCGCGGTCATCACCGCCAGCCTACGCGACGCTTACCCTTGTCGCATGGCCAAGGTCAAGGTGTGCGGCATGACCAACCTCGCCGACGCGGAGCACGCCGCGAGCCACGGCGCCTGGGCGATCGGGCTGATCCACCATCCCGACAGCCCGCGCTACGTCCGGCCCGAGGTCGCCGAGGAGATCGGCGCGACCCTGAAGCGGCGCTGTGAGGTCGCGGGCGTCTTCGTCAACTCGACCCTCGACGAGGTGATCGAGGCCGCCGAGCGGGAGAACCTGACGCTGCTTCAGTTCCACGGCGAGGAGGGGCCGTCGTTCTGCGTCGAGGCCGGCCGTCGCACCGGCGCGAAGGTGATCAAGGCGATGCGGGTGACGAGCGCGGCCGACGTCAGGGCCGCCGAGGCCTTCCGCACCGACCTCCACCTCTTCGACGCCTACTGGCATGGCATCCACGGTGGGACCGGCCAGAGCTTCGACTGGGACCTGGTCGCGGGGCGGCGCTCGAAGGTGCCGATGATCCTGGCGGGCGGGTTGACCGCCGAGAACGTCGCGGAAGCGATCGATCGCGTCAGGCCCTACGCGGTCGACGTGGTCAGCGGGGTCGAAGCCGAGCCCGGGCGCAAGGATCACGCCAAGGTCGAGGCGTTCCTGGAGGCCGCGGGCGTCCAGCTCCCCAGCAGAGCGGCTTCGCGATGAGCCCCGCGGTGGAGGAGCGCTTCGGCCCCTACGGCGGCCGGTTCGTCCCCGAGACGCTGATCGCGGCGCTCGACGAGCTCAGCGCCGCCTGGGCCGAGGCGCGCGAGGACGCCGGGTTCCAGGGGGAGCTGGCCACGCTTCTCCGTGATTTCGTCGGGCGGCCGACGCCGCTCTATCTGGCCGAGCGGCTCTCGGAGCGGGTGGGACGGCGCGTCTACCTGAAGCGAGAGGACCTGGCCCACACCGGCGCGCACAAGATCAACAACGCCGTCGGCCAGTGCCTGCTCGCTCGGCGAATGGGCAAGACCAGGATCATCGCCGAGACCGGCGCCGGCCAGCACGGAGTCGCCACGGCGACGGCCTGCGCGCTGTTCGGCGTCGAGTGCGCCGTCTACATGGGCACCGAGGACATCCGCCGCCAGGCGCCCAACGTCGAGCGCATGAACCTGCTCGGGGCCGAGGTCATCCCGGTGGAGGCGGGCGCGAGGACCCTGAAGGAGGCCGTGAGCGCCGCGATCCGCGACTGGGTCGCATCGGTCGAGACCACGCACTACGTGATCGGCTCAGTCGTCGGCCCGGCGCCCTACCCGGCCCTGGTGCGCGACCTCCAGCGGGTGATCGGGGACGAGGCCCGCTCGCAGGCGATCGAGGCCGAGGGTTCGCTGCCTCAGCGGGTGATCGCCTGCGTCGGAGGGGGCTCGAACGCGATCGGCAGCTTCCATGCCTTTCTCGACGACCCGGTCGAGCTGATCGGGGTCGAGGCCGGGGGAGAGGGGCTCGAGAGCGGCCATCACGGCGCCTCGCTGGTTGCAGGCGGCACCGGGGTCCTGCACGGGGCGCTCTCGGCGGTCCTCGAGGACGAGCAGGGGCAGATCCTGGAGGCGCATTCGGTGTCGGCGGGGCTCGACTACCCGGGGGTGGGGCCGGAGCACGCCCACCTGCGCGACTCCGGCCGGGCCACGTACGTCACCGCCACGGATGCCGACGCCCTCCGCGCCTTCCGCGAGCTCGCCCGGCTCGAGGGGATCATCCCGGCACTCGAGCCGGCCCATGCGATCGCCTGGGTGCTGGAAAACGGCGCTGGGGACGGCTACGACGTGCTCACCCTGTCCGGCCGCGGCGACAAGGACATGGACGAGGTCACCGACAAGCTCGCGGCCCTGGATGACTGAGGAGACAGTCACTCAGACCGGGGTCGACCGCATCGCCGCGGCCTTCGAGCGCGCCGAGGGCGCTGCGCTGATGCCCTACCTGATGGGTGGCTTCCCCGGCCAGGAGACCGCGACTGCCGTCGCGAACGCCTACGCGGACGCCGGCGCCGACCTGATCGAGCTGGGGGTGCCGTTCTCGGACCCGCTGGCGGACGGCCCGACGATCCACGCCGCGGACACCGCGGCGCTCGCCGCCGGGGCGACGCTCGACTCGGTCCTCGAGACCTGCGCGGCGGTTGGTGAGCGCGTCCCCATCGCCCTGATGGTCTACGCGAACATGGTCCTCGCCTGCGGGCCATCCGAGTTCGCGGAGCGGGCCGCGGGGGCGCATGCGTCGGGCGTGATCGTTCCCGACCTGCCGCTGGAGGAGCAGGGATCGATCCGCGACGCGCTCGGCGAGCGCGGACTGGCGCTCATCCCGCTGGTGGCGCCGACGACACCGGCGCAGCGCCGGGCACGGATCTGCGAGGGGGCCGAGGGCTTCGTCTATCTGGTCTCGACCGTAGGCGTGACCGGCGAGCGCGAGCAGCTTCCGCCGGAGCTCACCGACCTGATCGCCGCCGCGAAGGAGGAGGGGAGCGTGCCGGTCGCCGTCGGCTTCGGCATCTCGACCCCGGAGCAGGCCGCGACGGTCGGGAGGGTCGCCGACGGAGTGATCATCGGCACCAGGTTGGTGCGTGCCGTGGCCGATGCGGACAATCGGGATTCCGCCGTGCGCGCCGTCACCGATTTCCTGCGTGAGACCCGCAGCGGCCTCGCCGGATAGGCTTCCGCGCGTGCAACTGGTGCTCTTCACGGTCCTCGGCGCCTGCGTGATGGTGATCGCCTACGCCCTCGGGATTCCGGGGCCGGTCTGCGGCCTGCTCTTCCTGGGCGGAGTGTTCACGGGCGCGCTGCTGCGAGTCGCGCGACCGATCATCGACTGGGCCACCCGACCCTAGTCTCGATCCCGCTCAGTCGTCGCCGGCGACGCGGCGCAGCAGGTCGCGAAAGCTGACCAACTCGGCTGTCGTCAGCTGACCGAAGCCCGGCTGCCGTGATCCGATGCAGCGGGTGAGGGTCGCCTTGGCCTCGCGTCCCTCATCCGTCAGCGAGACCAGTCTCCTGCGGCGATCGCGCTCCGCCGGCACACGCCGGACCAGCCCGCGCCGCTCCAGCTTGGTGAGCAGGGTGGAGGCGTTCGCGGGATCAACTCCCAGCCGTCGAGCGAGATCGCCCGTCGAGGCGTCACCGGCCTCGTCGAGCAGCCAGATCAGCTGGGCCTCGCTCGGGCCGAGCCCGAGCTCATCCGCGCAGGCGACGAAGGCGGCCCTGAACCGGCGAACGAGACCGCCCATCGTCGTGGCGATCTCCCTGCCCAGCCGCTCTCTCGGGCTGCGTTCCTCTCTCGGCATAGCTTTTAGTTTACCTTTGAATTCATAGATACTGTGCCAACCTCAATTCGGAAGGAAGGAGTCCGCTCATGGACACAGTGATCCTGGTCGTCACCCTCGTCCCGCTGGCCCTCAGGGTCGGCTGGGCAGTCTGGTCCCGTCGTCGGATGCGAGGTTCATCGACGTAGGCTGTCGCCATGTCGACCGAGTTCGAGATCCGGGCGGTCGGGCGCGTCTCATCGACCCTGACCGAGATGGGGTCGGCCCCGAGACAGGGCGACGAGGGCGCGCCCGACGCCTGGATCGAGTTCGAGCCGGAGGTGCTCGACGCTCTGAGAGGGATCGAGCCGGGCGACCGCATCGTGATCCTGACCTGGCTGGATCGCGCGGATCGCGACGTGCTCACGGTCCATCCTCGGGGGGATGTCTCGCGAGCGGCGGCCGGCGTGTTCGCGACGAGGTCGCACCACCGTCCGAACCCGATCGGACTCCATCCGGTCGAGGTCCTGGCGGTCGACGGAGCAAGGATGAGGGTGAGCGGCCTGGAGGCGCTGGACGGCACGCCGATCGTCGACGTGAAGCCGGTGTTGGAAGGGGAGATCTCGGAACGTTGAGGCGGGGAGCCCCGCGCCCGCGCCGGTAGATTGACGGCGTGCGCATTGGCGTGCTCACCGGAGGCGGCGATTGCCCGGGGCTGAACGCCGTGATCCGCGCGATCGTTCGCAAGGGGGTGGGGGACTACGGCCACGACTTCCTCGGCTACCGCGACGGGTGGCGCGGTCCGCTCGAGCGGGACAGCCGGCCACTCGGGGTGCCCGAGGTACGGGGCATCCTGCCCCGCGGCGGGACGATCCTGGGGTCCTCTCGCACCAATCCGTTCCAGGAGGACGGCGGTGCGGAGCGAATCGCCGAGAACCTCAAGGCGGACGGCGTCGACGGCCTGATCGCAATCGGTGGCGAGGACACCCTCGGCGCGGCCTCGAAGCTGTTCGATGGCGGCGTCCAGGTGGTGGGCGTGCCGAAGACGATCGACAACGATCTCTCCGCGACGGACTACACCTTCGGCTTCGACACGGCCGTCAACATCGCGATGTCGGCGATCGATCGCCTGCACACCACCGCGGAGAGCCACCGGCGGACCCTGATCTGCGAGGTGATGGGCCGCAATGCCGGCTGGATCGCCTTCCACGCCGGGCTGTCCGGTGGGGCCAACGTGATCCTGATTCCCGAGATCGAGTTCGACCTCGACCGCGTCTGCGACTACATCGTGCGGCGCTTTGAGAGCCAGTACTCGCCGATCGTCGTGGTCGCCGAGGGCGCCCAGCCGAAGGGCGGAATGCCCGAGGCGGATGGGGCGCCGACCGACGCCTTCGGGCACGCCAGGCTCGGCGGAATCGCCAACTGGCTCGAGGGTGAGATCGAGCAGCGCACCGGACATGAGGCCAGGGCGACGGTGCTGGGCCACGTCCAGCGCGGCGGGACACCGACGGCGTTCGACCGCGTCCTCGCCACCCGCTTCGGGCTGCACGCGATCGACGCGGCTCACGAGCGGCGGTGGGGCAAGATGACGGCGTTGCGAAGCACCGACATCGAGCTGGTCGACCTAACCGAGGCGACCGCGGAGCTGAAGACCGTCCCCGAGTCGCTTTATCGCGAGGCCGAGGTCTTCTTCGGATAGATGGCGTGAGGCGCTCGGCGCTCGCTGCGCTGCTGCTGGTCGTGCTCGCCGCCACCGGGTGCGGCATCACTGGCAGCGCCGAGATCGAGGCCCCGGTCTCGGTCTACGTCAGCCTTCCGCTGACCGGGGCCCGCGGCGCCGAGGGGCGGGATGCGGCCGACGGCGCGCGCTTCGCCCTGGAGGAAGCGCAGGGGAAGGCCGGCTCGCTTGGGATCCGCGCCCATTTCCTCGATGACGCCAGGGGGAAGCCCTGGGACCCCGTTGCGGTCGGTGAGAACGCCCGCTCGGCCGTGCAGGACCACAGCACGGCCGCCTACATCGGGGAGCTCGACTCCGAGCCGACCCGCGGCTCCGCGCCGATCACGAACCAGGCCGGCATCGTGCAGGTCTCGCCCGGCGCCGGCGCGGTCGACCTGACGGCGCCGGCGGCCGGCTATCCGGATACCCCCGACCGCTACCGGCCCTCGGGCTCCGTCAGCTTCGCGCGGACGGTGCCCGCGGACGACGTGGTCGTGGAGGCGGCAGCGGCCTGGGCCTCCGAGCTCGGCGTCACCTCCGCGGCGGTCACCTCGGACGGCTCGACCTTCCAGGACCTCGCCGCCGGCGAGTTCAAGTCGGCAGCCGCCGATCACGGCATCGGGGTGAGTCCCGCCGAGCCGCCCGGGCACGTGGCGGTGGCGCCGGAGGGAAAGGAGCGGGCGGTCTATGACCCAGCCACCGCGCGGCTCACGATCTACGGAAGCGCGACGCGGACCCTCCAGGTGAGCGCGGAGCTCGACCCCTCCCAACTGCCCGACAGGGGGTTCGCCGCCCGCTTTGCGAAGCGATTCCACCGCGATCCGGGGCCCTACGCCGCCTACGGCTACGAGTCGATGGCGCTCGTCCTGCAGGGAATCCGAGAGGCCGGCACCGACGCCTCATCGTTCCGAGACGACGTGCGGAACGCGGTGATCGGCGCGCACCGCGACGACACCGTGCTGGGCAGCTACTCGATCACCTCGGAGGGCGACACGACCGAATGCATGATCCAGCGCTACCGGGTCCGGGGCTCGCGCCGCGTGCCCATCGGTGCCCCCTGCCCTCCGGAGTAGGCGGCTGGCTAACGCGCCGAGGGCGGGCCCTCGGGCACCGGCTCGCCGGAGATCACCGAGTGGACCCAGTCCCGGATCTCCGGGATCACCGCGAAGTCGATGCCGTGCTGCATCGGCGTCTCCCGATAGGTGACGGCCAGGCCGCCCTTCTCCAGGAGATCCCGCGCCTGGCGGCCGAAGCCGACCGGGATCACCGGGTCGTATGAGCCGTGGCTGACGTAGGCGGGCATGCCGCGCTTCGCGGCGGGATCCATCCTCCAGTCGCGGACCATCGGATAGAAGCCGCTCATCATCAGCAGTCCCGCGGCTCGCGGTCGGCCCGTCCCGAGCGCGATGGCGCAGGAGACCACCGCGCCCTGGCTGAAGCCGCCGATAACCGTCTTCTGCCAGGGGATGCCGCGGTCGCGGAGCTCATCGTCGAGGAAGCGGCTGAGCGTTTCCAGGCTCTCCGCGAAGGTCTCCTCGTCCGGGTGCCCGACCTCCCTGACCACGTACCAGTGCCGGCCGCCGGGCTGCAAGTTGGTGATCGGCGCACCCGGCGTGACCCCCAGCAGCCTGCGATCGGGATCGAGCTCCTCGAGCATCGGGTGGAGGTCGCGCTCGTCCACGCCGCGCCCGTGGAGCAGGATCAGGGCGCCCTCGGGCTCGCCGGCGGGCTCGCGATCGAGATGGACCAGTTCAGGCGTGGACACGCGGGTTTTGGATCGGCCGCAGCACCGGCTCGACCTGCTCCCGAAGGTGCTCGTAGTCCGGCGGCAGCGAGAGCTTCTCGCCCAGCGACTCGAGTGGCTCGTCGACAGTGAACCCGGGCCCGAGCGTGGCGATCTCGAAGAGCACGCCGCTGGGCTCGCGGAAGTAGATCGAACGGAAGTAGAAGCGGTCGATCACCGGCGTCGGCCGGGCTCCGGCGGCGATCACGCGCTCCCGCCAGGCCTCGTGGTCGTCCATCTGCGAGGCCCAGGCGATGTGGTGGACGCTGCCCGCGCCCTGGAGCCCGCGCCCGGCGGGTGGCTCGGAGTAGCCCCAGAGGCCCCCTCGCCGGTCCCCGCGGCACTCCCATCCGCGTCCATCGGATTCGGTGGTCGGCTCGAAGCCGAGCGCCTCCTCGAGCAGCGGGCGGCTCGCTTCGGGGCTGCTCGCATGGGCGATCGCGCCGTCGAAGCCCTGCAGGGCCATTTCCGAGGGGATCTCCGGATGCTCGGCGATCAGCGGCTCGTCGGTTGTCTCGACGACCTTGAGCGCGTGGCCGAGCCCCTCCGGGTCCGCGAAGCGGATGACGTCATCGTCCCCGCGCTCGGCCTCCGTCCCGTGCTCGGCCAGCCGCTTCTCCCAGAAGTCCAGAGCCTCCGCGGTTCCGAGGCGCCAGCGGATCCCCCAGATCATGCCCTCCCCGGCCCGCCCCGGCGGCGCCCCCGGGTACTCGAAGAAGGTGAGGTCGGAGCCCGCATCGCCCTTCTCGTCGGCGAAGAACAGGTGGTACACGGTCGGGTCGTCCTGGTTCACCGTCTTCTTCACCAGGCGCAGCCCCATCACGCCGGCGTAGAAGTCGACGTTCTTCTGGGCGTCGCCGGTGATGGCGGTGATGTGGTGGATGCCCTCGAGCTTCACGCAGCACTCATCTTCCCCCATCCGGTGGGTTTTCACCGTCCCGCGGGCGGGCAGTGTCCGACCATGAAGATCGCGTTCATACCCGTCAGCATCCTGGGCGGGCTCCTCGCCGGTCTGATCGGTCAGAAGGTCTTCGACGCGATCTGGGGCAAGGTTGACGAGCAGGAGCCGCCGCAGCCCGATCACCGCGAGGTGAAGCTGGCGAAGCTGGCGGTCGCGCTGCTCATCGAGGGGGCAATCTTCAGGCTGGTCAAGGGCCTCTTCGACCACGCCGCTCGCCGGGGCTTCGCCCGCATGACGGGCTCCTGGCCGGGCGAGGAAGCGCCCGAGAAGTCCTAGAGGGTTCGATGGCCAAGGACGGCCCCGCCAATCGGCCCGAGCAGACCGAGCGCGACGATGACCCGACGCAGCGGCGGGGCAGCGACTTCGTGCCCACCGGCGTCGATCGGAAGACCGGCATCTGGCCCACCCTGAAGCGGACGGTCCAGGAGTTCCAGGAAGACAACCTGACCGACTGGGCGGCGACGCTCACCTACTACGGCTTGCTCTCCCTCTTCCCTGCGCTGATCGCGCTGGTGTCGATCGTCGGGCTGGTGGGCGATCCGGAGTCGACGACGAACACCCTCTCCGACATCGTCAACAAGGTCGGGCCCGATTCGGCCGCCAGTACCTTCGAGGGCCCGATCAGGCAGGTGACCGAGAGCCGGGCCACGGCAGGTTTTGCCCTGGTCGTGAGCACGCTGGTTGCGCTCTGGTCGGCCTCGGGCTATCTGGGCGCCTTCATCCGGGCATCGAACGTGATCTACGAGACTCGCGAGGGCCGCCCGTTCTGGAAGCTCCGCCCGCTGCAGGTCGTGATGACGCTGGTCATCGTTCTGCTCCTCGCGCTGATGGCGGTCGGCATCGTCCTCACCGGTCCGATCGTCTCCGACGTCGCCGATCCCATCGGGGTCTCGGGCACCGCGGTCTCGATCTGGAACATCGCAAAGTGGTTCGCGATCGCTGCGCTCTTCCTGCTGATGATCGCGCTCATCTACTACGCCTCGCCGAACGTCAAGCAGCGCGGCTTCACCTGGATCACGCCGGGCGGCCTGGTCGCGCTCGTCGTCTGGCTCCTGGCCTCGGGCGCATTCGGCCTCTACGTCTCGCAGTTCGGCTCGTACAACAAGACCTACGGCTCGATGGCCGGCGTCGTGATTCTCCTGATCTGGATGTGGATCACCAACCTCGCGATCCTCTTCGGCCACGAGCTGAATGCCGAGCGGGAGCGCGACGTGCAGTTCAAGCAGGGGATGCCGGGGGCGGAGAAGGAGATCCAGCTCGAGCCGCGGGACGCGCCCAAGCGCCCGCGGACCGTCTGAGCCTCAGCCGAGCGCCGACCGGAGGGCCTCGTTGAGCTCCGGATGGCGGAACTCGTAGCCCAGGTCGAGGGCGCGCCGGGGCACGACGCGCGCTCCGCCGGCGACCGCGTCCGCCAGCTCGCCTCCCCGAAGCAGGGCGATCGCGAACTTCGGGGCCGGCATGAAGGCGGGACGATGGAGCGCGCCCCCGAGCGCCTTCGAGAACTCGCGGTTGGTGACCGGGTTCGGGGCGGTCGCGTTGATCACTCCCCAGACCCGGTGGTCGTCGAGGGCCCAGAGGAAGAGCCCGACCACGTCCTCTATCTCGATCCAGGACATGTACTGCTCGCCCCCGGCGATCGGGCCGCCCAGGCCAAGCTTGAAGGGCAGCAGCAGCTGCTTGAGGAGGCCGCCGTCCTTGGTGAGCACGAGGCCGGTACGGAGGATCACCACTCGGTCGAAGGCCCCCTCGGCCGCGCGTTCGACGGCCTCCCATTCGGTCACCACCTCGGTGAGGAATCCGGGCTCGCCCGGGCCGGACTCCTCGTCGATGATCTGCGCGCCTCGGTCGCCGTAGTAGCCGATGGCGGACTGGCCGACGAAGACGCTGGGCTCGGTCGAGGACGCCTCGATGCCGTCCAGCAGGTTGCGGGTGCCCGTGATTCGACTCCCGCGGATACGGGCCTTCGCCTGGTCACTGAGCCTCTGGTTGATCTCCTCGCCGATCAGGTTGATGACGCCGTCGATCCCGTCGAGCGCTGCCCCGGGCGGGCGCTCCGTCATCGCGTTCCAGGCGTGCCAGCGGACCGTGGGGTTCTTCGGCCGCGCCCGCTCCGGGTCACGCGTGAGTCCGACGACCTCGTCACCCCGCGCCAGCAGCGCGTCGCAGACGGCGGATCCAAGCAACCCGGAGGCTCCGGTGACGAGAACTCGCATCCGGGCGGATGCTAGCCAGGGCCGCTCGTAAGGTTCCCCCGGATGCCCGGTGAAGTCGCGAGCACCCGTACGCGGATTCGGCGGTGAGCGCCGCCTCCGCGGCCGCGCTCGGTGCCGCCCCGGCCAGGGGCGACGCGCGGCGGATAGGGGTCCTATTCATGATCGGCTCGGCGTGCTTCGCGGTGGCCTCCCTGCCCGCCGCCGCGACGGTCTCCGAGCGGGCCGTCGGCGTCGTCTACTTCGTCGGCTCGATCTTCTTCACCACGGCCGCCTTCGAGCAGCTCCGGGTCGCCCGCGGTGTGGGCAGTGCCGTGTGGGCGGCCGGGATCCAGTTCGCCGGGACGCTCGCATTCAACGTGACGACCTTCTTCGGGATGTACCACCACTTCTCGGCGCACACCTCCAACCTGCTGGTCTGGTCGCCGGATGCCGTCGGCTCGGTCTGCTTCCTGGTCTCCAGCGGGCTCGCTGAGCGCTCGGTTCTCCACGCCGTGCTCCTCGTGCGGCGGTCCGCAACGCTCAACCTCATCGGCTCCGTGGCCTTCGGGATCTCGGCGGTCGCCGCCTACGTGATCCCGGACACGAACGAGACGCTCAATGCGTCGCTCGCCACCTCGATGACCCTGGTCGGGGCGCTCTGCTTCCTCTGGGCGGCCCGGATCCTGGTGAAGCCGCCGCCGTGGCTGCTGCCCTCCCACCGCGGCGCGGCTGCGCCGGCCGCCTCGTAGTCCCTCAGCCAGCGCCGGCCCCGTCGCCGGACGAGGGGCTGCCGATCACGTCGAAGGTGCCGGTCTCCTCGGAGAATCGGGCCAGGCCGGCGGCCTTGGCCTCGTCGACGACCGCATGAGCGACGCTCGCGGCGACGTCGCGGTTGAACACCGAGGGGATGATGTAGTCCTCGGCCAGGTCGTCGTCGGTGACGACCTCGGCGATGCCGCGGGCGGCTGCCAGCTTCATCTCCTCGGTGATCCGAGGGGCACCCGCGTCCAGCGCGCCGCGGAAGATGCCCGGGAAGCAGAGCACGTTGTTGATCTGGTTCGGGTAGTCCGAGCGGCCGGTGGCCATGATCCGGACGTACTGCCCGGCGTCCTCGGGCATCACCTCGGGAGTCGGGTTGGCCATCGCGAAGACGATCGCGTCGTCATTCATCTTCGCGAGAGAGCTCGGCTCGATCAGGCCGGGACCCGAGAGCCCGATGAACAGATCGCAGCCCTCGACCACCTCGTTGGGGCCGCCGGTGAGCTTCTCCGGATTCGAGTTCTCGGCGTACCAGCGCTTGATCGGGGTCATGCCGCCGTCGACGTAGTCGAAGCGGTCGGTGGAGATCGCACCCTGGCGGTCGCAGCCGATCACCTGGGTGATGCCGGAGGCCTGCATCATCTTCGTGCAGGCGACCCCCGCCGCGCCGAGTCCCAGCATCAGGACCCGCAGGGTCTCGATCGGCTTGCCGACGATCTTCAGGGAGTTGAAGAGCGCCGCCATCACGACCACGGCGGTGCCGTGCTGGTCGTCGTGGAAGAC
>DATBHQ010000191.1:0-1756 GCA_036557385.1 Solirubrobacterales bacterium
GTCCGCGCGGCCCTTGGTCTCCTTCATCACCGCGCCGACGAGCCGGCCGATCGCCTTCTCGTTCCCCTGGCGCACCTGGTCCGCGGCGTCGGCCTCCGCCTCGATCGCCCGGTCGACGATCCCCTCCAGCTCCGAGCTGTCCGAGATCTGGGCGAGGCCCTCCCGCTCGACGATCTCCGCCGGCTCGCCGCCCTCGGCGACCAGCTTCGCGAGCACCTGCTTGCCGGCGCCGTGGGAGATCGTCTTCGCCTCCACGAGGCCGGCCAGGGCCGCGACGGCCTCGGGCGTAGCCTTGGAGGCGAGCGGATCGTCCTCTGCCCCGGCCTGGCGGAGCGCGGCCACCAGTTCCCCGGTGACCCAGTTGGCGATCGACCTGGCGGGAGCGCCGTCTCCGCCCGCGACGGCGCGCTCGAAGTACTCGCCGTACTCGGACTGGAAGGCGAGCGTCTTGGCCGCCTCCTCGGAGAGGCCCACCTCGCTGAGGTAGCGCTCGCGGCGGTGCGCGGGCAGCTCGGGGAGCGAGTCGCGGGCCTCCTTCAGCATCTGCTCCGTCGGCACGACCGGCACCAGGTCCGGCTCTGGGAAGTAGCGGTAGTCGTGCGCGTACTCCTTGGAGCGCAGCGAGATCAGCGACCCGTCCTCCGGGTGGAAGTGGAGCGTGTCCTGCTCGACCTGCTCGCCGCTCTCCAGCAGCCCCCGCTGGCGCTCCAGCTCGGCCTCGATCCCGCGCTCGAGGAAGCGGAAGCTGTTCATGTTCTTGAGCTCGGTCTTCGTGCCGAGCTGATCCGATCCCGTCGGCCGTATCGAGACGTTCGCGTCGACGCGCAGCGACCCCTCCTCCATGTTCACGTCGGAGACCCCGAGCTGGCGGATCGTGGTGCGGAGCAGCTGCGCCCACTCCCGCGCCTCGCCGGCGGAGCGCAGGTCCGGCTCGGTGACGATCTCGACCAGCGGCGTCCCGGCGCGGTTGAAGTCGACCAGCGAGGCGCTGGAGCCGTGGATGCGCCCCGACTCACCGACGTGGATCATCTTCGCGGTGTCCTCTTCCAGATGAGCGCGGTGGATGCGGACCTCGCCCAATCGCCCGTTGACGGCGATGGGCTCGTCGTACTGGCTGATCTGGTAGTTCTTCGCTTGGTCGGGATAGAAGTACTGCTTGCGATGGAAGATCGAGCTCGGCGGCACCTCGCACTCGAGCGCCGCCGCGATCACCAGCGCGTAGCGGACCGCCTGCTCGTTGATCGTCGGCAGCGTTCCCGGGTGCCCGAGGCAGACCGGGCAGGTGTGGGTGTTCGGCTCGTCACCGAAGGAAGGCGAGCAACCGCAGAACATCTTCGTCCGCGTCGAGAGCTCGACGTGGATCTCCAGCCCGATGACCGGCTCCAAACGGGTCGCGCTGTCGCGCGCCCTCGCACCATCGCTCACAGGCCCCACCCCCTGACCGTCGCCTCGTCGGCGCCGAAGTAGTGCCCGATCTCGTGGAGCACGGTGTCCCGGACGCTCTCGGCGCTGGTGTGGTGCTCGCGGTAGATGATGATCCGCTGCAGGCCGCCGCGCGGGTCGAAGAGGCCCAGCAGACGGCCGCTCGGGTGCCGGTCCTCCACCAGCACGGCGACGTTGGTGAGCTTCGCGGCGATCTCGGGCGGCAGCGAGTCCAGGGCGTCCTCGACCGCCTGGCGGAACTCCTCGTCGGTCATCTCGGGGGCGCCCCTCACGCCGGGCCCCCGTTGCGGCCGAAGCCGATCGCCTGCTCGAG